>JAYSRS010000040.1:0-6706 GCA_043720935.1 Saprospiraceae bacterium | reverse complement strand
ATTTTTTTCAAAAAAACGACTTCGCCCCTAAAAATCCTATTCGCACGCCTTTCGAGCGTAGCGAGAAACAGTGCGTAAAGCAGCGTAAAAGTTATTTTTAGACATAAAAAAGCCCGAATTTTTTTTGTTAGAAAATTCGGGATGATTCATGTTTAAATGAATCCATACACGTATAATAAAAAGAAAAACCTTATCGCGTTGCAAAACCCTCTGTGTCCTCTGTGAACTCTGTGTGAAACCAAACACCCTCAAAAATCATCTAACTCCTCACTTTTCTCGTTCCGAAAACTCATCGGTGCAAAATTATTTTGAACAAAATTGCACCACGGACACGTCGCTTTACCGCAACCGTCGAACTGTCGGGCTTGGATTTTTGACCAAACGTCAGAAATCAGACCCCTCAGTATATCGCCGTCTTTTGCCGTAAAATCAAGGATTTTTGACTTAAAACGACCCCGTGCGTCGGGTTCAACCCAATTAATTTCGCCTGTATTGACCCTTATGATGTTCGCCCGATGATTTTCGTAGAGCAATTTATAAAAAACCAATTGTCGCCAATAGGGGCCACCGATAGGATTTTTATCCGTCGGTCGGCGTACTTTATCGTCATTCGGTTTGCCTGTTTTGAAGTCAATGACGTGCGCCGAATTGTCTTCTCGAAACGCAATTTGGTCAATCACGCCCCGCACGGGAACGTCGTTGATGTGGCCAAAAACAGATTTTTCGACGACCACATTTTTCGACATTTTATCTAGCGATTGCGTATAAAAAAGCGTCAAATTTTGACGGCCTGTGGCCAAACGGCGGTCATATTCTGCCCCGTCGAGTAGCGGTTTTCTTCTTGAAAAATCAACCTCAAAAACGCGGATAAATTCTTCAAGGGTCATAAACGCCCGTTCTTTCGTCCGCAACATCTCGCCAAACAGTTTTCGCAACGCATAATGCACCGCTTCGCCGTACTGAAAAGCGGGACTGGGTTGGCTTGGAATGCGTAAAATATTTTCAAAATAAAAACTCAACGGACAATCCAAATAAGCGTTCAACGCCGACACTGATAAATTAAAATCTTTTAGAATTTCGGTGACAAAATTTTCTTCAAACAATTCTTTTGGCAACAAAACGCCTTCGGTCAGTTGCGCGATTTGCGTTTGCAACAATACCTCATCACTTACATTTTCAAGGAAAAACGTTGATTTTGGCAAAATTTCGCTTACAAATTGGCTTTTTCCGAGCGAGCGACCGCGTTCATCTGCTTGCGCGTAGCTCACGTGAAGGTGTTGTTTAGCCCTTGTTACGGCCACGTAAAACAAGCGGCGACGGGCTTCCGTAGCGTCTGTTTCTGCCGTAAACGTCAAAGTTGGGGGCAATTTAAAACGGTTTTGGCTCGCCGTTTTAGCGTTTTCCCATTCCGATTCGACGGCATCTACGACAAAAACGTAGTCAAATTCCAAGCCTTTTGCCGCGTGAGACGTTGTCAAAACGACCCCCTCAGTATCTCGGCTCCAAAAGTTCTGCAAATCGAGTCGAATGCCGTTTGCATCCATCAAATCCAAGGTTCGGAGCAATTCTACAAGGGAAAGCCGTGGTTTTTTCTCCAATTCGCGTTGAACGAATGAGAAAAAAACGTTCACGATTTGCGTATTTTTTATCAATTCTTTGTCCGTCAAAATCCACGACATCAAGCCACTTTGATTCATCACGCGCTCCACCAAATTCGGCAAAGGCTCATTCCCGACTGCCCGAATCCACGATTCTAACTTCTTAGAAAAATCAG
Organism: Saprospiraceae bacterium; assembly: GCA_043720935.1. Taxonomy (GTDB): domain Bacteria; phylum Bacteroidota; class Bacteroidia; order Chitinophagales; family Saprospiraceae; genus JAAFJT01. The sequence continues at coordinate 4,932 of JAYSRS010000040.1, read as the reverse complement.
CCGTCACCTTGTTATTCCCTAAACCTAACCGCCAAGTAGAGACGCGGTGCATCGCGTCTCGCGCCATGCCAAACGTCATTGAAAAACTCAAAACATCATTTTGTGGAATGTTTAAAAAATTGAAATTCAATATTTTAAACAATAAATATTCACCCGAAAAAGGCAACGTGTTTTCCGTAGAAATATACGTTAGAAGCGTCCTCAAATTCTGAATCAACGGCTCATCTAACACGTTGATTGCTCGGCGAACGCTGTATGGAATGCCCCGTTTTTCAAACAAACGAATGTACGCTTCCGCCGTCCGATGCCGCGCGTAAATGATGGCAATTGAGGCGGGCGAATGAATTCGCCCGCTATTGATTGTGCTATTAATTACGTCCACAACTTGTTGATTTGAAGACGCGGCTTTAGGGTTTTCATCAATAGCGGGCGAATTTATTCGCCCGTTATTGACGTTATCAATCAAATTTTCAATCTGCACAACCACGTCCGCTAACTCCTGCAAACGATTTGGATATTCAACAACTTTGGGCAAATTAAAAGCCGCCGCCGCTTTGCCTTTGGCCATCAAATTTTTATCGAGTTTCAAACCAGATAAATTATTCAGAATACGTAAAGCATTGTTTTCAATGACATTACGTGCTGCATCTAACAGATTTTGGCTTGACCGATAATTGTCTTTCAACACCACAACCGCTACATCTGACCGATATGCCTCATGAAAATCCACCAAACTTTTGAGCCGCGCCCCTTGAAACTCATAAATTGCTTGGTCATCATCGCCAACAATAAAGACATTTGGTTGCTGCCAAAACCCAATTAATTGCGATAAAAGCTGATTCTGCGCGCCGTTTGTGTCTTGAAATTCATCCACCATAAAATACAAAATCTGCTCCTGATACCCCCTCAGTAAAAACGGCATGCGCTCAAAAGCCTCAATCACCCAAAGAATCATATCATCAAAATCGTATCTATTTAGCAGCGATTTTTTACCCTCATAACTCATGTACAACTGCGCCGCCGAGCGCAAGGCCGTCATTCTATCCTTCTCTTTTTCCACTTCATCCGTTTTCAAATCGCCCTTAGAAAACAGTCCTTTTTTAGTAATTTTATACTGAAAATTGGCATTATTTGGCACATTTTCTAACCATTCGTCAATCGCTCTTGATACTGAGGGGGTCGTCCACGCCTCCGTTTTCATCAATCTAAACAGGTCAGCCAAATGATTTTCGTAGAAATAAATGTCCGAACCCCGCCCCTTTTTCAACGGATGGTCAAACGGTAATTCGTCGAGCAAAGTCCGCACAAGTTGCCGCCGTTCAAGCTCATCAAGGGCCGTCAAATCTTGGCGACCAAACAAATCCAAATGATCTTGAATGACCCGATTGCAAAACGAGTGAAACGTATGAATCCGCACCTTATGTGCCTCCGCACCTATGAGGGCAGTCAGCCGTTCGCGCATCGCCCGAACCGCCGCATCCGTGAAGGTCAGACATAATATATTGTGGGCTTGAGCATCGGTTTTCGTCAAAATTTCGCCAATGCGCGTCGCCAAAATGTGCGTTTTGCCCGTCCCCGGCCCTGCAATCACGAGCGTTGGCCCTTCGATGTGCTTGACCGCCGCGAGTTGTGCCGCATTCAACGTGGCGCGTTGTGCAATAAAAATATCGTTGAAAGACGATGAATTTTGAACGGGTTGTGTGGGCAAAGTGCTGCTGTTTTTTTAGTATCACAGACTTCAGTCCGTGACTGTTTGAACACACACAGACTGAAGTCCGTGCTACAATTTTAGAAATTTCGGCCAAGATACTGAGGGGGGGCAATTTTTCAAGTATTGTGTGTAAAAGAGGCAAAATTTATTAATTACCATGCATACCAGCTTCTTTTTGTTTTAAATAAAAAATACAAAAAGTTTTTTTCACTTATCAAAAAATTCCCTAACTTTGTGGAATTTTGTTTCACTTTTTTTAAAATATTGACATCATGTACACAATCAATTTCACAGGCACAGGTTCAGCAACTTTGGACAATTTTACGGAGACAGAGCAAAAGCAAATTTTGTATGTCTTGGACAATGTTGTGTCTAATTATGACGAAAAAACGCCCGATAGCAGTAAAATACGCTATTTAGGGGACGGTTTTCACGTAGTTAGGGTCAACCACAACATCAGAGTAGCCGTAAAAATTCAAAATAACATATTTAAAATAATAGATGTATTCAGGCACGTAAGGAGTGAGAACCTTGTTCCTATTTAATTATGATGATTTATTAGATTATTTTAAAGTTATAATACAGAGAAGAGAAAAAGAAGGAAAATTATTCGATATGGATTAAGAACGAAATATTTGACGTCACCAAAAGCGTTTTCAGACTTGGCACATCTGAAAACGCTTTTTAGTAACTTTAATACTTTGCCCTCTCTTTTAGGGGCAATTAGAAAAAAGTATTACCTTTGAAAAAAAATTAGAAAATTATGGCAACCGCACTTTTAGTACAAAATCCAAGCGTTACAACTTCGTTGCTGCCCAAAATGCCGCGAAGATTGACGATAAAAGAATTTTTGAGCCGCTACGCAAAACGCGAAGACGGTTTCAAATACGAGTATAACAATGGTTTAATCGAGAAAACGCCCCGCAATATGAATCCAGACCAAGCCTACATTTATGGCAACCTGATGCGATTTTTCGCTACGCTTCCCGCCTACGCACAAGGCGATATGCTTTTTCCCGAATATCAGCAAGTCACGACTGCTGAACGCTTGCGCAAGCCCGATTTGTCCTACATTTCGGCGAACAGCATTAAAAATGCAGAGAAAAAAATCAGTGATTTTGTCATTGAAATCATCTCACCGACCGATAATATCAATCGGGTTAGCAACAAAATTTTAGAATATTTTGCAAGCGGCGTTCAAATTGTTTGGCACATTTTCCCTGAGCAAAAAATGGTTTATGTCTTCACTTCACCCCAACTAATTACGGTGTGTATGGGTGAAGACGTGTGTTCGGCGGCGGCGGTCGTTGCAGGTTTTGATATATCTGCAAATAATATTTTTAAAAAATAGTTTTGCCACCCCTTAGAAACTGCTTTAAAACCTTACGCACTGTTTCTCGCTACGCTCGAAATGCGTGCAAAGAAGGATTTATTAGGAGCGACGTTATTTTTTTGTTGAAAAATCTTCGATTTTTCAACAAAAAAATAACGTCGCCCCGATAGATTTACTCAACGGGCGTCTTTTGAGCGTAGCGAAAAACAGTTTGTAAACTGTGTAAATAGGTTTTAAAACAGTTTCTTAGTAAAAAATCGTCAAAAGCCGTGAAAAACACTTGTTTTTCACGGCTTTTCGCGTTTTTTACTGAGGGGGTAAAAAATCATTTCCCCAATTCCACCGCCCGATTTAAAGCCGCCATCGCCCCATCAATGATGTCTTGATGTAATGTATTGGCTTGAAAAGACTTCAAAGCGGCCTCCGTTGTGCCGCCGCGAGACGAGACGCGTTGAATCCACTCGGCGCATGAAAAATCCGATTTATTGTACAAATCTACCGCGCCCGTAAACGTCTGAACGACCAATAATTCGGCTTCAGATTGCGAAAAACCCATCTGCGTCGCGGCTTGCATCATCGCATCCATGAAGTAATATACGTAAGCGGGGCCAGAGCCTGAAATCGCCGTTACGGCGTCAATCATTTCCTCTTTTTCGACATAAACCGCCTTGCCTGTTGTGGCCAAAAGATTCTGAACCATCACCAATTCCAAGCGCGTCACTTCGTCAGCAGAGGTAAACGCGGTCATGCCTTGACCGATTTGCGCGGGCAAATTTGGCATGGCGCGAATGACTTTTTTAACGCCCAAAGCTTCTTGAATTGCTTGAATTCTAACGCCCGCCATGATGCTCAGATAGACTTGCCCCCCCTCAGTATTTTGACGAATTTGAGCGAAAAGCGATGCAGAATCTTGTGGTTTTACCGCTAAAATGATGACATCAGCCTTTTTCAAACACTCTTTTGAATCAAGATAGACCTTGCCGAGATTCAAGGCTTGGAGTTGTGCCGCTTTTTCAGGCAAATGTTCCAAAATCATCATTTGTTCGGGTGTCGAGACGTGCGAACGGATAAAGGCTTGTGCGTAGGTGAGGCCCATGTTGCCGCCGCCGATAATTAAAACATTCATAATTAATTGATGTTTGAAAAGCCGTTAGCTGCTAGCTTTAAGCCGCAAGCCATGGCTATTGTGATTTAAAGTTGATAAAATAATTGGTGGAAAATAAAGGCAAAGGTAGAAAATGCCGCCTAAATTAAGCCAATTTCACCACTGTTTAAGAAACTTTATCGTATTAAACGTTAATTTGTTGTGTGCATAAATCTAATTGCGGCGTAGCTCAAAAATCTCGGTAACACAAAACTCAAAGTGCTATTTTCTACGCGGTGTAACCGCAAAACCGCTTATTTTGCGGTTACACCGCGTAAAAACCTAGAGGAAAGTATAAATGTTACCAAGATTTGGCCGCTATGCCGCCGTGAAAGAGCAAAAGCCGAAATTGATGCTTTGAAAAAGACAATTGATATGATAGAAATCTATTTTTACAAACTAAAAGCGTTTTTTTACGCCGCGATTCGCAGAAGCCGCCCAAATTCATCATTTATAAGTAGATGAGCGTATTTAATCGGGAAAACTCTTGAAGGGTTTTAGAACCCTCCAAGAGTTGTAACTAATTACAAATCAATATCTTCTGAAAACTCCGAAGATTTTTAAAACGCCTATTTTCACCCTGAATACGCCTCAAATCCGTTAGGATTTGTACGTTTATAGGAAATATAGAACGGGCTTTTTCCTGAATCCGTAGGATTCGCACGTTGAAACAGCTCATTATTAACGTTCGACTCCTACGGAGTCGGTGAAAATCATTCATTTTGATTTCTATAAATGTGCAAA
>JAYSRS010000039.1:0-6707 GCA_043720935.1 Saprospiraceae bacterium | reverse complement strand
AAACTCAAAACTTATTTTCCAAAACTTACCTTTCAAGTTTCTGTAACGCCATCAATTCCTTCATCGTTTTTTGCATCCCTTCGGTCGAGCCATCAAGGAAAATGACGTTGCCTTTGCCTTCTTGCGCAAAGTTTTTGATGGATTCCGTCCACATGGCAAACATCAAAATCGAAGAATCGAGTTTGGCGTCTTCCATTTCTTTGGCAGCTTCGGCCATACCTTTGGCGACTTCTTGACGAAACAACGCGACACCTTGACCACGCATTTGAGCAGCCGTTCTTTCGGCTTCGGCGGCAATTTTTATGGCATTTCCATCGGCTTCGGCGGCTTTTGTTTTGGTAATCAACAAGGCTTGACCTTCGTTTTCGGCAGCCGCTTTGAGGTTGCTTGACGCCACAACTTTGGCCATTGAGCGCGTGATTTCTTCGTCGAAACCAATGTCATTCAATTGTAAATCAATCAAATGATAGCCCCAATCTTCCAAAACGTGGTCAAGTTGCTCCTTGACATCGTGCGTGATTTCGCGGCGCAAACTTAGGATTTCAGATTGCTTGCGCGTCGCTACGTACCCACGTACCGAGCCTTCGACCGAACGAATCAACGTCTGCATGAAATTGGCTTCACTGACGAATTTAAATGCTGCTTTTTTTACCGTTTCTTCCGAGTCGTCCATAACGGAATACAGAATCAATGCTTTGAAATGCACGTTGGCTTGGTCTTGCGTAATTGCTTGAAACTCAATCTCAACGGAGCGGTTTTGGGTCGAAATAGTCCTAAAAACCTGCTCCACAAATGGAAATTTGAAGTTCAAGCCAGGCCGCAACATACGCTGATATTTGCCAAACATGGTGATAACGGCGAGTGTGCCTTGTTGAACGGTGACGAATGAACCGATCAGGGCGAGGACACCGAGTCCTAATAGAATGTTTAAAACAGTCATTTTGTCCTTTTTTTATTTAAAAATGATGAAAAATACTGAGGGGTGGTTTCGCACGGAGTTCACGAAGAACACAGCGTTTTTGACACATTTTTTTTAATACATACATAGATAAGACACATTCTTTTTTACCTTCTAAAATAATCGTTTTGAGGTATTTTACTTGTAAAAATATGTGTTGCACTATGCCTGTGTGTTTAAAAAAAATGTGTTACAAAAATCTCTGTGTCCTCTGTGTCCTCTGCGTGAAACAACCTAAACGCTTTTGAAAACTTTATGGAAACGAAATTTTCGATAAAGGAACGGTTTTTATAAATGAAATATGTTAATTTATAGATAAAGAAGCATAAAAACGCCAAACGCCTTGTAAGTCACTGATTTGCAAGACGTTTGGCATTTTACTGAGGGGGTGCTTTTTTGATTGGTCGTAAAAAAAGGTTAAACGTCGAAAGCCCGAAACAGATAGCTAATAACGCAGTGGCTTGTTGTAGCTTTGTCCATTATGTGATGTTAACGCTTTTCTTATTTTCGAATATTGAGGAATGTAAAATAGTCATGAACCAGCAATGTCCGACTTGGGATTTTAAGTTGCGGCGTAGCTGCAAAATCTTGGTAATGTTAAGCATATAAGCTCAATTTTTCATGCGGTATAACCGCAAAATTGCTTGTTTCGCGGTTACACCGCGTAGGAAAAGTGGAGGAAAGTTTAAATATTACCAAGATTTGGCAGCTACGCCGCCGTGAAAAAGCCAAAGCGGAAAGGGCTGGTACTAACAAGTTTAGTTTACAATTCCTTGATAGTCAGTCGTGTGCAAATTCTTAATTTTTAATTTTTAATTCCTTACAACGCTTTCGCTATGAATATTTCGTCTTTAAGCATTCGCCGCCCCGTTCTCGCAATCGTGATGAACTTGATAATCTTGATTTTTGGCATTATTGGCTTTCAATCCTTGGGTGTTCGGGAATATCCGAGCATTGACCCGCCGATTATTACGGTCAGTACGAGCTATTCGGGAGCTAATGCCGAGATTATTGAGTCGCAAATCACCGAGCCGCTTGAAAAGGCTTTGAATGGTATTGCGGGCATTAAATCTATCAGTTCGGCGAGCAATCAAGGCAGCTCAAACATTACGGTTGAATTTGATTTGTCGTCAAATTTGGAAGCGGCGGCAAATGATGTGCGCGATAAAGTCAGTCAATCCGTTCGGCAATTGCCTTTGGATATTGACGGGCCGCCGACGGTGACGAAGGCCGATGCCAATTCTGACCCGATTATTTCGATGGCTGTTCAGAGCGACACACGTAATATATTGCAACTCTCCGATTTTGCCGAAAATGTCCTTGCCGAACGCGTACAAACGATTCCCGAAGTGTCGAGCGTCCGTGTGTGGGGCATCAAGCGGTATTCGATGCGGATTTGGCTCGACCCTCAAAAATTAGCCGCTTATCGGATGACGCCGCTCGATGTGAGACAAGCAATGGACAGAGAAAATGTGGAATTGCCGTCAGGGAAAATTGCGGGTAATAACTCCGAATTGGTCGTAAAAACAATGGGAAAGCTTGTTACGGAGCGTGATTTTGAAGAAGTTATCATCAAAGAAGACGCGACGGGGACAATTAAGCTGAAAGACATTGCGCGGGTTAATTTAGGAGCGGAAAGTGAAGAATCTATGTTTAGGCTCAACGGTGTGCCAACAGTCGCTATTGCCGTGATGCCACAACCTGGTGCTAATTATGTCAATATTGCCGATGCGTTTTACAAAAAAATCGAAAAACTGAAAGGTGAAGTTCCTAGCGACATCAAACTAACGCTGTCGGTGGACAATACGACTTTTGTCAGAAAAGCCATTTCCGAAGTGAAAGAGACGCTCTTCATCGCCATTGGCCTTGTGATTATCATTATTTTCTTGTTTTTTAGAGATTGGCGCATCGCCTTTCGGCCTTTAATCGACATTCCTGTATCGTTGGTTGGGGCGTTTTTTATTATGTACATGATGGATTATTCCATCAACGTATTGAGTTTGTTAGCGATTGTTTTGGCAACGGGTTTAGTCGTTGACGACGGGATTGTGGTGACAGAAAATATCTACAAAAAGATTGAACAAGGCATGGATCCCAAACGGGCGGCGATTTTAGGGTCGCAGGAAATCTTTTTTGCCGTTATTTCTACGTCCGTCACCTTGGCGGCGGTCTTTTTGCCCGTCATTTTTATGGACGGATTTATTGGCAAACTGTTTCAAGAGTTCGGGGTCGTGTTAGCGGGTGCTGTCCTGATTTCAGCCTTCGTATCGTTGACTTTAACGCCGATGTTGAATGCCTATTTGACAAAGCCAAACGCTAAAAAGCCTTGGTTTTACCGCGTTACCGAGCCTTTTTTTCAAGGTTTGGAGTCGTCTTACAAGAATCAGTTGACTGATTTTATGAAAATTCGTTGGGTGGCGTTTCCCTTATTTGTCGTTTTGGGCATTTCGATTGTCTATTTTTATAAGCAATTGCCTTCCGAAGTGTCGCCGTTGGAAGATAGAAATTTTTTCCGTCTGCAAGTCTCCACTACTGAGGGGGCCAGCTATGAATTTACTGACCGTTATTTGTCCAAACTCGCCAATTATTTTATTGATTCCGTTCCCGAACAAAAGTTGGTCATGGCGTTTACCGCACCTGGTTTTGCGGGGTCGGGTAGCGTAAATTCGGGTTTTGTCCGCTTAATGTTGAAAGATGCCGACCAAAGAAAACGGTCGCAACAGGACATTGCTATGTCGTTGACCAACAAAATGCGGCAATTCAACGATGGTAGGGCCATAATTATTCAACAGCAAACCATCCAAATGGGTGGTGGCGGTGGTGGCGGCGGTGGCTTGCCTGTGCAGTTTGTGATTCAATCCGCAACTTTTGAGAAATTGGTCGAAAAACTGCCTAAATTCATGGAAGATGTGCAGAAATCGCCCGTTTTTTTGACGTCTGATGTCAATTTAAAGTTCAATAAACCCGAATTAAACGTCAAAATTGACCGTGAAAAAGCGCGTTCTTTGGACGTCAATGTCTTGGATGTGGCCCAAACGTTGCAGTTGTCCTTGTCAGGTTTGCGTTATGGCTATTTCAATCGCAGTGGCAAACAATACCAAGTGATTGGTCAAGTAGATAGGGCAAATCGGGACGAGCCTTTGGATTTAAAATCCATGTTTGTCCGCAATCGACGCGGCGATTTGATACAACTAGACAATATTGTGTCGGTTGAAGAACGCTCAAACCCGCCGCAATTGTACCATTTCAACCGCTATAAATCGGCGACTGTTTCGGCAGCCTTGGCACAAGGCAAAACGATTGGCGACGGCATTGAGGAGATGAAAAGAATTGCTAAAAACAATTTGGATGACACGTTTTCGACGGATTTATTGGGCCCTTCGCGCGATTTTGCGGAGTCATCGGGCAACACATCGTTTGCGTTTGTTCTCGCTTTACTCTTGGTTTACTTAATTCTAGCCGCTCAATTTGAGTCTTTCATCGACCCGTTTGTGATTATGTTGACCGTGCCGATGGCTTTGGCGGGTGCGTTGTTTTCGTTGTGGTATTTCAATCAATCGTTGAATATATTTTCCCAAATCGGTATCATTATGTTGATTGGTTTGGTAACGAAAAACGGGATTTTGATTGTCGAATTTGCCAATCAGTTGCGCGAACAAGGCAGAACAAAGCATGAAGCCGTAATAGAAGCGGCGACCTCGCGTTTACGTCCGATTCTGATGACGTCGTTTGCCACAATGCTAGGGGCGTTGCCGATTGCTTTGGCCTTGGGTGCAGGTTCTAAAAGCCGTATTTCGATGGGGATTGTGATTATTGGTGGTTTACTATTTTCTTTGACATTAACTTTATACGTCATTCCAGCAATGTATTTGTACTTGTCCAAAAAACAACAACACATTCAAACAGAAGAAGAAATTTTGACCGATAAAGTCGCTTCCATATTTGTAGCAAAACCGTCATAAAAATGCTTAAAATGTAATTTGTACAGTAATATTGTTTTTTTCTTATTTTTTCTACTTTTGCCGCCCATTAAATTTCAAATTTCAAAGTAGAATAGCCTGAGATTTGAAATCTGAAATCTAAAATCTGAAATTTTAACATTGGAACAAAATACCATACTTCTTCTTTTCATCACGTTATATATGTTGCTCACCGTTGGCATTGGTTGGTGGGCGTCTCGATTCGTCAAAAACACGTCTGATTTCGTTATTGCGGGGCGTCGAATGCCGATGATAGTGGTTGCTTCGGGACTCTTTGCGACGTGGTTTGGCTCTGAAACCGTTATGGGCGCGACAACGGCGTTCTTGGATGAAGGCATTATGGGCATCATTGAAGACCCTTTGGGGGCAGCTTTGTGCTTGGTTTTGGTCGGCGTTTTTATGGCGCGACCGCTTTACAGACAAAACCTTTTGACGTTCAGCGATTACTTCCGCAAACGCTACAATCACCGTGCAGAATCGGTGTCGGCCTTGATGATGATTCCGTCGTATTGGGGTTGGATTGCCGCACAATTGATTGCTTTGGCGACAGTTTTGAACGTTTTGACGGATATTTCCGTTTTTTATGGCGTCGTGATATGCGCCACGATTGTTATGTTTTACACCTACGTTGGTGGTATGTGGGCGGTGTCGATTACGGATTTTGTTCAAACGCTGATGATTATCGTCGGTATGTTTTTGGTCATGGTGAACGCAATTCAACAAGTCGGCGGCATTGATGTATTGCTCAAAACGGCGGCGTCAGAACCCGAAAAATTCCAAATTTTACCGAATCCAACGTTTAAAGAAATCGTCACATACATAGCGGCGTGGATGACCGTCGGTTTGGGTTCAGTGCCGCAACAAGACGTTTTTCAACGCGTTATGTCGGCCAAATCCGAAAAAACGGCGGTTTGGGGCGCATATATTTCGGGTTTCATGTATCTGACGGTGGCCATGATGCCGATTGTGATTGTTTATTGTGGCAAAATAATGTTTCCTGAATTGTTGCAAGGCGATGAAACGCAACGTCAAATGATGATTCCGTACATGGTGATGCGGCACAGTGGGATTGGTTTACAAATTATATTTTTTGGGGCTTTGTTATCGGCGATAATGTCAACGGCAAGCGGCGCGATTCTCGCTCCCGCAACCGTAATTGGGGAGAACATTGTGAAACCATTAAAACCTGATTTGACGGACAAACAATTGCTTTATGTCATGCGTTTATCGGTTATTTTCATTACGTTTATGTCGGTTATTTTTGCTACGCTCAATAAAAGTATCTATGAATTGGCGCGTCAATCGTCAGAAATTAGCTTGGTTTCCTTGTTTGTTCCCTTGGTTTTCGGCCTTTATTGGAAACGTGCCACGGCTTGGGGGGCTTTGGGTTCGATGATAATAGGGATGGCCGTTTGGTTGATGTGTACGATTATTGGAACAGAATATCCAACGATTATTTATGGTTTATTGGCGAGTATTGCGGCGATGATTGGGTTGTCTTTGATGGAAAATAGACGCGCTGCCGCACTGTAGAATGACCTTTAGGTCGTTCGGTCATTAAATGAGTAAACGCCCGAACGACCTAAAGGTCATTCTACTGTTATATTTTTGTAAACAGTACCCCCTCAGTAGTACGTTTTATATATTTTTAGAATTAAAAAACGGAATTATCGGGAAGTTTCATTTTCCATTTAACAAACGGGAACTCCAATAGCGCGAAAAGTCTTATAGTTGTAAAAGTTCCAACAATATGCAGCTACAAACAATTG
>JAYSRS010000038.1:0-2396 GCA_043720935.1 Saprospiraceae bacterium | reverse complement strand
CACATTTTCGATTGTTTTTGAGCCGAATAACGAACTTAATGTCCAATTTTACCAATTGACGTAACCAAAAATCACCGATAAATTCGCGGTCACCCGATAAATGAATGGCAGGAAAAGGTAACGTGTCAAGCCATTGTTTTTTTAATCGTTTAATAAGGTCTAAACGGGTTTGCATGTTAGAATTACCCGCTTTATTCAAATCTATCCAAACTAAGGGAATAAAACAGCCATGATAAATAGCCCCAATACAGAGGATATTTTTGTGAACTTTACCAAATTCCCAGTTCGTGCGGTCGAGTACCAAATGACACTCCGTACAGGTGGAAAATAAAAACAGCAAAACCACCTGAAAGATAACTTTCTGAATGACGTCGCCTTTACCCGTACTGAAAAATTTGATAAAAGACTGATAATCAATGCCTATTGGGCGCAAAACGCCAACAACATCGCTGATTTTATCGCGCGCTTTATAGAGGCAACTCGTACGAGCCTTTAAAATGCAACAGGCTAAAAAAAGTAGTAAGCCTAATTTTTGTGGACTAAGCGGACTAAAAATAGTCAATTTATGTAATACCTTTGTCCACAAGAGTACGTCGGATTGTTTTGCTTCTTTTTTCATCAACTATAAGCAAGCAATTCACGTACTCTTTTTTTTATATTAAAAAAAATCACTGTACAGTAGTTTAGAGGGTAGTTGAATATCATAAAAAATTGATAATCAACTATTTACAACTCTCCAAGGGTTTGTAACCCTTGGAGAGTTCTTCATTGAAACGTCTAAAAACAAATATTGGGATATTGTCCAACAAGACAATATCCCAATATTTTATTAAGAAATGAAAATTTTAATCGCTAAAATAAACTTACAAACTATTGAGAATCAAATGTTTGCAAATTCATCATTTACGCTTCATCGTTCATCATTCCTTACGCCGCTTTGAGTCGAATCAATTTCGATTTTGACAATTTCTCCCGTGCATACGAACGCGAGATTTCAAATTCTCTGATTTCGCCTTTTGCCGACGGAATTTCAAACATCAAATCGTTCATAATCGCTTCGCAAATCGAGCGCAGACCCCGCGCGCCTAGGTTGTAATCCAAGGCCGTTTGAGCGATATAGTTTAACGCATTGTCCGAAAAACTCAACTCAACGCCTTCTAATTCAAACATCCGCTTGTATTGACGCACCAATGAATTTTTAGGTTCAACCATAATCCGCTTCATCGCGTCCAAATCCAACGGCTCTAAATGAGCCACAACGGGCAAACGACCGACCAATTCTGGAATCAAACCAAAGGCTTTCACGTCTTGAGGCGTCAAATATTGCAACATATTGTCGCGGTCAATCGCGCCTTTTTCGTCGGCGTTGAAACCAATTACTTGCGTATTCAAACGACGCGCAATGAGTTTTTCGATGCCGTCAAATGCGCCACCGCAGATAAATAAAATGTTATCTGTATTGACATTGACGAGTTTTTGTTCGGGATGCTTGCGGCCACCTTGCGGCGGTACTTGAACATCCGCGCCTTCCAACATTTTCAATAAACCTTGCTGCACACCTTCGCCCGAAACGTCGCGGGTAATGCTGGCATTGTCGCCTTTTCTAGCAATTTTATCAATTTCATCGACGTAAACAATGCCGCGTTCGGCTGATTTTACATCGTAATCGCAAACTTGCAACAAGCGCGACAACATACTTTCAACGTCTTCACCGACATAACCCGCTTCTGTAAAAACGGTCGCATCAACGATTGAAAACGGCACATTGAGCATTTTTGCAATCGTTTTAGCCATCAATGTTTTGCCCGTTCCCGTGCGGCCAACGAACAAAATATTCGATTTTTCAAGCTCCACATCGTCCGCCGAATTGCGGTGTGACAAGCGTTTGTAGTGGTTATAAACAGCCACCGACAAGACTTTTTTGGCATTTTCTTGGCCAATCACGTACTTATCTAGGTGTGTTTTCATCTCCTGTGGCGTCGTCGAAATCGGCTTCCATTCAGGCGATGGTTTTTTTTCTTTTTCCTTTTTTTTCTTACCTTTTGTCGTGTCGCGCTCGCCGAGTTCAGCGTCCACGATGTCGAAGGCTTGGTCAACGCAACTGTCGCAAATATGCGCTTCAGCCCCTGCAATCAACATGCCGACGTCGTCTTTTGAGCGACCGCAAAAAGAGCAGTGGTATCCTTGATTTCTTCTATTCATTAATTCAATTTTAAAAAGCGGGCGAAGATACACTATATTCGCGTTTTCGACGACAAATCAGCCGTCGCTTTATTTTTTTAAGTACGTGGACAAAATTGGTACGCACTATTTTTCGCTGCGCGAAAAAGGCGTGCGAAAGAAATCTATCAGGGCGGGCGTGTTTTTTTGATAGAAAAATCGTAGATTTTTCTATC
>JAYSRS010000037.1:0-2397 GCA_043720935.1 Saprospiraceae bacterium | reverse complement strand
TTGTAGATAACTCAAAACCCGAAACTCAAAACTTAATTTTCATACGTCATCATTAATTATTATTTATGGATTTATCAACACTCGTTAGTTTGCTCCTTGCCGCATTGACCGCATTAGGCTATATGGTTCTGCAAGACCGTAATAAAACACAAAAAACACCCACAAAACCGCCGAAAAAACCATCGGAAAAGCCGACAGAAAAGCCCGACGAAACAGACGACGAGGCTGCTGAAACACCCGCAAGTTCAGGCAGCGATTTGTCGGACAGAGCTGGGTATGACCCTGATTTCTTAGGCGTCAATGGGGCTAAATTGAACATAAAAGCCTTGTTAAAAAACCATAAAGCGCAAATAACACCACTTTTGACGCCGCAGGGAACGAATAAAAATATATTGAATTACCACCATTTTTCCGTAGCCATGCACCGCGAGCGGAAAATGCCGTTGCTGACTGCCGTCAACATTGATGGCAAGCAGACGCGCAATGTCGGCAAGGACACGGGCAAGTGGAAATACGACCCGCGCATGGATGAAGATTTCCAAATCGGGATGGAGATTTATCGCCAAAATGAACTGGATTTAGGGCATTTGGTGCGTCGCCTCGACCCCGTTTGGGGACGGGAAGCGATGCAAGCAAACCGCGATACGTTTCATTTTACGGTCTGCGCGCCGCAACACGCGAAGCTAAACCGCGTGGCGTGGAAAAGTTTGGAAGATTATATTTTGAAAAATACGCAATCGGAAGACTTAAAAGTATCGGTGTTCACAGGGCCCGTTTTTTCGGAAGATGACCTTGATTATCGCGGTATTTTGTTGCCTTTGCAATTTTGGAAAATGGCCGCCGTCGTGAAAAGCAATGGTAAATTGTCGGTAACGGCCTATATTTTAAGCCATGAGGACTTTTTAGACGACGTAATGAACCGTGGTTTAATTGGCGATACGGGTTTTGAAGACTATAAAACGTTTCAAATTCCGTTGCGGCGTTTGCAGGAATTGACCAATTTGTACCTTGATGATTTGTTGCAATACGACCCGCTCAATGCTAAAAAACGGGGCTTGGTGGCCAGCAGCGATGCGGTTGAAATTGGCGGCGAAGAAGATGTACATTTATAATTATTTCAAATGTCAGATGTCAATGAGTAACAAGCTATGGTAGGTTTCGGAATCTCTTTTTTCTCCGAATCTCTAACAAAGCACGTTGTCATTGCGAGGAGGCACGACGAAGCAATCTTTAAGTTTCAGCAGAATTTTGTTTGAAAATCAGTAAAATTTCTTTGTTTTACAAGGAAATTGTGCTAAAAACTAGAGATTGCTTCGTCGTGCCTCCTCGCAATGACAACGTTGCTTGGTAGAGAATCGAGGTAAATTAAGATTTACGAAGTTATCAGAAATTAAGTAGCTCATGACATTTGACATTTGAAATGCAAACTTGAAATCTGAAATTTGGAATCTGAAATCTATTTAATTGACCTTAGTTTTCTCACTTTTCGCTTCACCGACGCGATAGACATCATCGTTGTGGGCTATTTGATGTATCAAATGTACCGATTACTGAGGGGGTCAGTGGCGTTCAATATTTTTGTGGGCGTACTGCTTTTATACGTGGTTTGGTGGTTGGTCGGGACGCTTAAAATGGATTTATTGTCCATGATTTTAGGACAATTTGTGAGCGTCGGCGTCATTATTGTCGCCATCGTTTTTCAATCTGAACTGCGGCGTTTTCTATTGCTTTTGGGCAATCAAACCTTGAAGGGGCGGCTTAATTTCTTAAATCCGACGGCAGAAAAACGCGCCGACAATGCGGATGATGTTGAAGAATTGCGCCAAACGCTCTTGGATTTGAGCCACTTGAAAACGGGTGCATTGATTGTTTTAGCCAACGCGATGAACTTGGACAAATACGTCGAAACGGGCGAAGTTTTAGAATCAAAAATCAGTCGCCTGTTGCTGATGAGCATTTTCAACAAAGAAAGCCCTTTGCACGACGGCGCGATAATCATTGGTAATCAACGAATTATGGCCGCAAGTTGCGTTTTACCGTTGAGCGAAAACGCGCAATTGCCTTCGGAAGCGGGTTTGCGACATCGGGCGGCAGTTGGCATTACGGAAGTTGAAAACGTGGTGGCCTTCATCGTTTCGGAAGAAAGTGGCCGTATTTCAATGGCCAATCAAGGACAATTGACGATGGATTTGAATGAACAATTGTTGCAGGAATTATTGGAAACACATTATAAATAGATATTCACCCTATATTTACAAACGGAATTATCGGCTTTATGGTTCGGCGGACGTTCGGGGAACGTTCGGGGAACTTTTAAAGTTCCCCGAACGTTGAACCGTGCTGATAATCAATGACTTACAATTTATGAATTATTCAAAAAGGCTTTTGTACCATAAA
>JAYSRS010000036.1:0-6725 GCA_043720935.1 Saprospiraceae bacterium | reverse complement strand
TTTTTTTTTTTTTAAAAAAAAATTATTTTTTAAAAAAAAAAAAACAACGTCACCCCTAAAAATTCCTTCCCGCACGTCTTTCGAGCACAGCGAGAAACAGTACGTAAACCATCGTAAATGTCGTTTTGGGCATAAAAACCATATTCATAAAAGTAGAAAAAGCAGTTTGTTTTTATTTTTTGTTAGCCACTAACACTCAAAATCCTACATTTGCGGCAAATTAACAGATTATAAAATGAGTAATACACGACTACCAAATTTTGTTTGGTTCATCTTCTCCGTCTTGTGCATTGTTTGGGGAACGACCTATTTTGGGGTCAAAGTGGCTGTTCAATATTTCCCACCACTTTGGTTTTCAGCTTTTCGGCATTTTTGCGCGGGGGCAATTTTCCTTGTGATTTATTTTTTACAATCGCGTGAAATGCCCTCAAAAACCGATATTTGGCGCGCAGGTGTGGCAGGATTTTTCATGATTTGTGGAGGAAATGCCTTGTTGTCGTGGGCAGTTGTCTATATTTCAAGCGGTTTAGCGGGTATTTTGAGTTCCGTCGCGCCCTTGTACATTACGCTCATGAGCATCGCCGTTTTTAAAGGTTTTCGCATCACTTGGCTCATTGTTTTAGGCTTAATTATCAGCATCGGCGGCATCTATTTGTTGTCGAAACCCGAAGACGGATTGGCCCCTTCGCCCGAGTTTTGGCGCGGCTTTTGGCTCACTTTATTGGCCAATTTATTTTGGGGGATTGGCTCAATTTACATGAGAAAATACCCCGTTGAGCAACACGTTTACTTGAAAACGGCGATGCAAATGATACCCGCTTCCCTCCTCAATATGGGCGTAAGTTTGTTTTTTGAAACACCGCCAAACCTGGCCACAATACCCGCCGAAGGCTGGTGGGCATCGGCGTATCTTATTGGTATTGGTTCATTAATAGGTTATACAAGTTTTGTATATCTGACAAAATACATGATTCCTGCCCGACTATCCATTCATATTTACGTGAATACCGTCGTCGCCGTTTTGGTTGGTTGGCTGCTTGGCGGCGATCATTTGACGGGCATGACTTGGCTGGCTTTGGTGATTATTTTGGCGGGTGTAATTTTGGTTAACAATGAGTATGCAAAAATGAATCGGGCGGCTCAATTATAACAAAAATAAAAGGTGCGAAACGCGCCATCAGACCCGTTTCACACCTTTAAGTTGTCGTTATTTTTTGTCAGAGTACAGGGGGCGGTTTGCATGAAGGATTTTAACAATCCTTAGCCGACCCAAACGTAGCCACCGTCATTGGTGCCGCCACCTTTCTGCGTCGTGAGCTTTGAACAAGCTGTGGTTGATAATACTTTAAGCATCTCAATAATTGGTTAAAATGTGAGTGTAACGAATATGCCTACCAAAGCATTTGATTGGGCTTTCTCCTAATTGTTATGTCAAATATGTACGAAGATAAGGGCTAAACGAGGACACTACGTATGAAATCTGTGACGTTTTGAATATCGTTAACGTATTGATTTTCAACTAATTAATGATTTTTCACAAGTCTGAAATTAAAACGAATATTTTTTTAACAGCAGACATAAACACTTAAAAATCACTTACTTAAAACAAGCCAAGAACAATGCCAAAGCCTTTTTGATGGCTGCTGAATGTAAAAAAAATGTCTTTTCACCGTAAATTCTGTATCGTTTTCGCGTAAAATGATTTTTCTAAAAAATAATTTTCCACCAAGTCCGCTTCAAGAAATCAACGACCTACTCTTAGAAGCGCGCAACGTTCGTTTGTTTTTGAAACGGGACGACCTTCTACATTTGTCGTTTTCAGATATTTTGTTGGGCGATAAAAATATTACCCCCTCAGTATCGGGCAATAAATTTCGAAAAATGAAATATAATTTGCTCGAAATGGAACGGCAAGACTTGAAAAAAGTTATAACTTTTGGCGGCGCATTTTCTAATCACATTCATGCAACGGCGGCTGCGGGATTGCTTTTTGGTTTTGACACCATCGGTTTAATCCGTGGCGAACGTAGCTCAAATCTGAGCCCGACCTTGCGTTTTGCCGAAGAATGTGGTATGACTTTACATTTCATTAACCGCACTGATTATAAAGATAAAAAATTGATAATCAATGAATTAAATACAAAATTTAATGATTTTTATTACTTACCCGAAGGTGGTACAAATAATTTAGCTCTGCGTGGAACAGCCGAAATTGTTACCGAAATTGACGGTCAACTTGACAATACACACACACGTTATATATGTGTGCCATGCGGAACGGGCGGCACGATTGCGGGAATCATTGCGGCGGCACACGAACCGACGCAGGTTTTAGGCTTTTCCGCTTTGAAAGGTGATTTTTTGCAGAAGGATGTCACGAATTTACTTAAAAATGCCGCCGATACTGAGGGGCCTAGTTTACCCCTAAATACGTCAAAAACACCTCAAAATTGGTCAATTAACACCAATTTTCATTGCGGCGGTTATGCCCGTTTTACGCCCGAACTCATTAAATTTATCAACAATTTCAAAGAAAAAAACGGCATTTCGCTTGACCCGATTTATACAGGAAAAATGCTTTTGGGTATCTATAAATTGGTAGAAACGGGCTTTTTTCCTCAAAATTCCACCATTATTGCCGTTCATACGGGCGGTTTACAAGGCATTGAAGGCTTTAACCAACGATTTGGCAATTTGCTTTCTGTCTAATTTTTACTCTTTCTTGACATAGATTTGCCGTAAACCAATAGCCTTAAATTAAAATTTGGTACGATTATTTCAATTTAACACATCAATCTAGCAACCTTCAAAACATAACCGATTAATACCGCCCGTTTTTACTCAATATTCAAACTTCTTTTATCTCAAAATAACGACGGCGTCACAAAACGTGGCCCATTCGGCGTAACATACTAGCGCATGAGGTTTTATTTTGGGTATGTTTTTCACAAATAAAAAAATCACAATCACCTATTATTCTTTTACTCGCAACTATTTTAACTAATGAAATTGAGAAAACTCACGACCAGTTTGCTGCTTATTGCGGCCCAATCCGCTGCTTTTGGTCAAAGTAACGACCTTGCTATTAACAATTCCTCCACCCGCATATCGGTTAATTTAACCGATAAAAAAGATAAAAAAACTAACAAAATCGTTGCACCTAAAGGGTCAAATCCACCCCTTGCGACTACTAAATCGGCAGCTGCGGCCTCAAAATCAGACATTGTGGTGTCTAAAGTGACAGCAAGCGACACCAAAAGCACCCCCTCAGTATCGCTACCAAAAGACAGCACGGGCCGCTTTATCAATCCGATTGCGGGCAATGCACTTGTTCAAAATGTCTCCATCTTGAATGGTGACAAAGACGATTTTTCGCCTATTTACTTCGACAATGGCTTGCTTTTCTGTTCAAACAGTCGAAAATTGGCCAAAAAAGCCGATAAATCAGCCGTTGTTGACGACTTGAATTTGAAGTTTGCCACGTTTGATTCGCTCGGCAATTTGATGAAACCATTGGCATTTTCACGGCGAACGAACTCCAAGACGCACGAAGGGCCGTCGTGTTTCTCATCAAAAGGCGACACGATGTTTTTGACCCGCGTAATGTCGAAAGGCGGCATTGCAAAAACCAACAAAGAAGGCGAAACAACGCTTAAAATTTATATCAAAATCCGCGATAAAGAAGGTAATTTCTTAGGCGAAGAGGTCATGCCGTTTGAAAGTGAAACCTATTCTTATTGCCATCCTACACTTTCAGCCGACGGTAAACGCTTGTATTTTGCTTCTAATATGCCAGGCGGTTTTGGCGGTATGGACTTGTGGATGACGCGCAAATTGAAAGGTGGCGAATGGAGTCAAGCAATGAACTTAGGCCCCCGTGTTAATACTTCGGGCAACGAATTATTCCCACACATTACAGCAAGTGGTGCGTTCTATTTTTCCTCAAATGGTCGAAAAGACAACAAAGGAAATCTTGATTTATACCATATTGACATCGAAAGCAAGACAGCAAGAGCCTTCCCTATGAGCGATTCGTTTAATACTGAGGGGGATGATTTTGGCATTATGTTCCTCCCGTCAAACGAGCGTAAAGGTTATTTTTCATCGAGCCGAAAAGGTGGTTCAGGCGGCGATGATATTTACGAATTTGAGTTTAAGTAATATTGAGGTATTGAGAGATTGAAAACGGAACGTAGCTTTATTGTTACGTTCCGTTTTTGCATTTTATTGGCGTTTAAATGAGCCGTTTGGTTAAAAACTAACAACTTAATGAATTTTATTACGTCTTTTGTCGGTGGCTTTATCGTGACTTTTTAGTTAAACTTTTGTCTTTACTTGCGCCTTTACAGCAATTTCCGCTTTGAGATTTAGAGTTGCGGCGTAGCTGCAAAATCTCGGTAATACGAAGCATATAAAGCCAATTTTTCCTGCGGTGTAACCGCAAAACCGTCTGTTTAGCGGTTACACCGCTTTAAAAAATGGTTGGTCGTTTAAATATTACCGAGATTTGGCAGCTACGCCGCCGTGAAAAAGCCAAAGCGGAAATTGCTGGCGCCTTTAAAATTTAGGTTTTAAAATATTGATTTACAATTATTTACAAATTATTTCAACAATGAAAAAACTATTTTTGCCGTTTATTTTATTAGCGATTACCGTTGTAGCCGTTTCTTTTACGCTCAAAAATAACGTCCCTAAACGGCCTGTCAATTCAGATAAAATCACATGGTATTCGTGGCAACAAGCCGTTGAATTGAACAAAACCGCGCCGCGTAAACTGCTCGTTGACGTTTATACCGATTGGTGTGGTTGGTGCAAAGTGATGGACAAACAGACGTTTCCAAACGATTCGATTGCCGATTATTTGAATAAAAACTTCTATTGCGTGAAGCTAAATGCAGAAATGCGCGATTCTATTCAATTTGCAGGCAATACATTTATTTGGATGTCGCCCGAACAAGGCGGCGGTCGAAACGGCATTCACACCCTCGCGTACTCGCTTTTGGACGGACAAATGAGCTATCCGACAATTGTTTATTTGACAGAAAAATTTGAGCGTGTCGTCATTTCGCCAGGCTATAAAAAACCTGAGCAATTACTGCCCGAATTGCGTTTTACAGCAGAAGAAATCTATAAATCCAAGTCGTGGAACGATTATATGAAGGACGGAAAGTGATATTTCCAAAAGATATTGGGGATATTAAAAAAGATATTGGGATATTGTCGCGTCAGACAATACCCCATTTTTTTTGTTACTTAAACATTCGTTTTTATGCTAATACCAATTGTTATCGTTTTCCTACTCGGTTATACGGCCATTATTTTTGAGCATACAATAAAAATCAACAAAGCAGCTTCTGCACTCATTACGGGTACGTTGTGTTGGACACTCTACGCACTAAGCGGCGCGGCAGCACAAACCGTTGAACATCAATTGATTGAGACGTTTGCCGACTCCGCGCAAATCCTGTTTTTCTTAATCGGAGCAATGACTTTGGTGGAACTTGTGGATGCACACGACGGCTTCGACGTATTGGTGGCAAGAATAAAAACGCGTCGAAAAATACCACTTTTATGGATTATTGGCCTTCTTTCTTTTTTTCTTTCAGCAGTTTTAGACAACTTGACGACGACAATTGTGATGATTTCTTTCATCCGAAAACTCGTCAATGACCGCGAAGAACGACTTTTATTGACAGGTATTATCGTCATCGCCGCAAACGCAGGTGGTGCGTGGTCGCCGATTGGTGATGTGACGACAACAATGCTTTGGATTGGCGGACAAGTGACGACGGGCAGTTTGGTGCAACACGTTTTTTTACCAAGTTTGGCTTGTTTGATAGTACCACTTTTATTGATTTCACGGCAATTCAAAGGCACATTAATGCCGATGGAAATAGACCCCTCAGTAAAAATCGACAGTTTGAGCGAAAAACACAAAACTATTGTCTTTTTACTCGGCATCGGCGGCTTGATTTTCGTCCCAATTTTCAAAACATGGACGCATTTACCGCCTTTTATGGGGATGCTTTTATCGCTCGGCATCGTGTGGGCGATAACCGAACTCATGAATGCCGACAAGGACGAAGAAGACAAAGACGCCCTTTCCGTCAAACGGGCATTGGAGAGAACAGACACGCCAAGTATTCTATTTTTTGTCGGTATTTTGCTCGCCGTCGGCGTGCTTGAAGCAACAGAAATACTGAGGGGGTGCGCTGAATTTCTATCAAATAGTATTGGTAATCAATCCCTTATCGCTATTGTCATTGGCATTTTTTCCGCTATCGTTGACAATGTGCCTTTGGTCGCGGCCTCAATGGGCATGTATGACATGGCTCAATTTCCGCAAGACGATGCCTTTTGGCACTTCATCGCGTACTGTGCAGGAACGGGCGGTTCGATGCTGATTATCGGCTCGGCGGCGGGTGTTGCCGCAATGGGTATGGAGAAAATCGCGTTTTTTTGGTACTTAAAACGCATTGGCTGGTTAGCGGCGGCGGGGTATTTTGCGGGTTGTGCGGTGTTTATTTTAAAGGAATTTATTTTTTAAGTACGTAAAAGTATTATTTTTTTTAATTAAATAAAAATCTAATTTATGTATAACCTTATACCTAAATTATCCTCGTAAATTAGTTTTCACTAATTATCAATGCAAGGTGTGTATCTTTGTTTTAAGATGTTGGAAAGACCTCTAAGTAACGCGAAATAAATAAAAGCGTATTTTCATA
>JAYSRS010000035.1:0-6742 GCA_043720935.1 Saprospiraceae bacterium | reverse complement strand
GCGGCATACTGAGGGGTCGCTGAGCCATTGATTTCAGGCATTGTCAACAAAGACGGCGTATCAAAACGCTGCAAATTGTACTTTTCGATAACCGCAATCAACTTTTCAGCGTATTTTTTGTCCGTTGCGTAGCCACTTTTTTGCAAGCCGTAAGCCCAAGCACGGTAATCTGTTCGCTCATAATTGAACAAACGCCAGTATTTCTGATTCGTTCTTAGCCGTTGACTGTGTGCTTCGTAGGACTCTTCGGCGGTGTTGAAACGGTGAAATTTTGAGTAAATCAACTGCCCGTTTTTGTCGTATTCATCGTCCGTTTTCATGTAGGCTTCGTCGGACGAACAAGCCCGACATTTTAAACCGAAATGATTGTTGGCATTTATGGCCAATTCTGATTCCCCCGCTAGGCTTTCCATGAGGGCTTGTCCCAATTTTATGCTCGCAGGGATGTTTGTTGTGAAATGGTGGAACATCGCCAAATCTTTAAATCGCTCAATGTATTGTTCATTGACAGACAAAGTGTTAGGGCGTTTTGGTGGTGCGTCGGGTTCGATGGCACTAATATTTAAGGCAAAGGCAAGGGTACATAATACCGCCAGTCGTGTTAGCTTTCTCATTCGAGTTAAATCGTAAAAGTTTTGGATGAAAGAATCGTTTTTGTGCTAAATGTGTTAATTATTGTATCGGTTTTTAACTAAATTTTGATGCCTTTGAAGCGTCTAATGTACTTTTTTCAAGCAGGTATATCATCATTTAATTCTGCTAAAAAAGCGGTATTTCGCTTGTTTTTCCGTTATTCGCCCCCCTAATTCTGTGACACACTAAAGGCTTTTCATTTTCTAAAAATAACGAATTTACAAGTGTGGAATAATTTGATTTACAAATACTTAAAGTCTATTTATTACAAAAATAAATACTTTTAAAACACTAAAAAAAGACCGCTGTTGCGGATTGTAAAAACGCTTTTTGACGCTAAATACTGAGGGGGTAGTTATCTATTTAAAACTACGGCTAATTCAATGCCAAGGCTTAATTTTATGAATTTTTCAAAAGAAGGTTAAATAATTTGCGACGTAAATCATAGGTCTTGCATCTAAATAAGTGACAATTCGTGAACCTCTGGACACACGCGTTTTAAACTTATTTTCTTCGTCAGACATCTAAAACGCAAAAAAAGGTGTACTTATAACTGTACTTTTACGCTTATTCGACTTGCTTTTCAACGATTCAAAATGAAAAAAACACCCTTACTCCTATTTTTTATAGCCCTTTCCTTTAATGTATTCAGTCAGTTAGACTCAATTCATTGGTTGCCGCCGATGCACGCCCGCGTAGATTGGGGCCCGCAATACCTGTATCTTTCGACGCCCGAAACCACGCCGTTTACAGTTACGCTACGTGACGGAACGGGGACGTTGATAACGACCGCGAGCATCAGCAATACGCAATCGTTCAAATATGACATCGGCAACACCAATAGCACGTATGCGTTCGTGACACCCAATGATTTGCATAAAGCATTGAAAAACAAGGGATTAGTGGTGGATGGCAAGAAGAAATTTTACGCTTATTTTCGCGCCCATTCCAATAATCAAGCCCAAGCGTCAGATTTGACGTGCAAAGGACGGGCGGCAATTGGTAAGACGTTTAGGATTGGCCATTTGCTGCAAGAGGTGGATAACAATAGTTTTCGTTCCAATTTTGTCGGCATCATGGCCACCGAAGATTCGACGGAAGTCACATTTTCGGGCTTCGACCCCGCAACGGATTTTAGAAAAGGCGCGACTGATGTGCCGTCAACGGGTCCTGAAAGAATCGTTTTGCAGAAAGGTGAAACCGTCGTTTTTGCTCAATATTTGAACAGTTCAGCCGCTAATCAGCCGCCAAATGGCTTCATGGGCGGCCTTGTGGAATCCTCAAAACCTATTGCAATTAACACGGGTTCGTGGTGTGGTTCGCCCGTCACTTCGGGCGATAAAGATTCGGGAATTGACCAAATCGTACCGCTTGAAAACGTCGGAAAAGAGTACATTTTGTGCAAAGGAAACGGCTCGTCGGCACTCGAACGGCCTTTGCTTGTAGCGCATTTCAACAATACTCAAATATTTATAAATGGCAATACGTCGCCCGTCACGACCTTGAATGCGGGGCAATTTTACGCCGTGCCTACGGCTTCTTTTTCTGCCGAAAACAATCTTCATATTAAGGCTTCACAAAAAATTTACGTTTATCAGATGATTGGCGGAGCCAATTCGGGCGGAAACGAGTTGCGTACTGAGGGGTTGATTTTTGTCCCGCCGATTAGTTGCAGCATCCCGAATTCGATTGACAATATCGTCGAACCAAACGCAGTCGGCACCATGCTTTTCGGCGGCGGCGTGATGATTACCGCTATGCGCGATTCTCTTGTTACGGTTAAAATTGACGGCGTGGCGGTAAATTTAGGGCCCCCTTCACGCGTTACGGGCAATCCCGACTTCGTGACGTACCGAAATTTGACTTTATTCAGCAAAAATACCCGAATTTCGACCATCAGCATTGTCGCTCAAGGGGCAGTGCAAGTGGCCATGTACGGCCAAAATTCGGCGGCGAGTTATGCAGCGTTTTATTCAGGATTTAGCAAAACCATTGAGCCTAACATTAAACTCACCCGCGTTAGTGACGGTGTTTGCCCCGACACTTTACGCGTAAAAGGTTTGTTTGACGGCGTGATATGGATTTATGAAGACTCCATTTTGAAATATGGAAAAGATACGTTCCTCATCGTTTACGCGCCTGGCAAGTACATCGCACGCGGCTATTTGGGCGTCTGCCGACAAGACGAAACGGCGAGCGATACGATAGATGTGTCCTTCATTTCACCGCAATTTCCTTACACTTTTCAGCAGCCTTCGTGCTTTGGTTTGGCGAACGGCAACATCAAATTTGGGTCGCCTTTGGGGGGTTTGCCGCCTTATCAATATTCCGTTGATAATGGCGTAACTTTCTCAAAGACAACGGTTTATGATAAAATTTCGGCAGGCCTCTATAAATTAGTTGTCAAAGATTCACTGGGTTGTTACAACCGACCTTTGGCCTTAAAAATTGGGCAACCCGACGAATTGACGGTCAAAATTACACCCCAAACGACGTTGCCCGATGCCATTCCTTTTGGTCAAATTGTAAAGCTAGCGGGCGTGCCAAATCGAAAAGTGACGCTGATAAAATGGTCGCCGACGGACAGCATTACGTGTAAAAATTGTTTAACCTATTCGATTGCACCGATTCAAACGACGACCGTCACGCTCACCGTCACGGACTCGGCGGGTTGCATAGCGACGGACAAATTAATTCTACGTGTTTTGCCCAATGTGTTTGCACCAAACGTCATTGCGCCGTTTTCGCAAGCGGGCAACAGCCATTTTATTTTGTACAGCAAAGAGCCGTTGCCGATACTCAAACTCAATATTTTTGACCGTTGGGGCGAACACATTTTTACGGGTAAAGACTTGACAACCAATGACTTACAATCGGGTTGGGACGGCACTTTCCGAGGGCAACGCGTGAACAGCGGCGTCTATGTTTTCTACGCCGAAGTGGAGGTTTTGCCCGGGAAAACGACGATAATCAAGGGGGATATTACGGTGCTTTATTAGAAGGGATTTCAGATTTCAAATTTCAAATTCCAATGAGACACCCCCTCAGTATTTGGCTAAAAATGGCTAAATACTGAGGGTTTTTTTTTTTTTGAACCTAATAAAAACGATTTACGTTCTACCTTTGCCTTATCGTAAAAAATCGGAGTTATCCGCTTTATGTACGGCGTGACGTTTACGAAATCTTCAAGATTTCGTAAACGTTAGAATTCAACTTTTTTCACATTTTAACAATAAAAAAACACCTTGATAAACGCCTTTTTTAACCGACTAACGCCAGCTATTGGCCTTCTTTTTTTCCTGACAAGTTGCGGAAAAACCAACTTGCAGGACTATTATTTTCCTTTAAAATCGCTCCAAGGAAACCCGCAAGTCTATGAATATCGATTGATTACGCCCGACACGGCGATTACCATCTATTGGTATTATCAAACGATTGTACAAGGCGATTCCATCAATTTTGTCGGCACTTGCTACGACGGTGTGTTTCAAGTGATGCAGATTTCACGCGAGGAGCAAGTGACTAACGGCATGAAACTGAAAGATTTGTCGTTTTATGGAACGAATAGCGATGGGAAATCCGTAAAAATGGCGGCAACAATCGAAGGTGGGGCAATTTTCCCGTTTGAAGTGACGGATGATAAATCGGTGTTTGTCAACGTGTTCTCCTACGCCGACCCGCGAGACGCTACGCACATCACAACACACACCCGCAATCGGCGTTTTGTCAAAAAAACGGACTACATTTTCAAGGAAAAAACCCTTGATGCGGCGCAATTGAGCATGAAAGAGGAGCAATCGGAGCGCGATTTGAAGCAAGGCGGACTAACCCACGTCTATGATGTTGAAGAAATTTATGCCCGAAACCTAGGCTTGGTTTACTCAAAACGGACGCTTGAAGCAGGTCGTTTTTTAGAGACAAAACTCGTGGATACCTTCACGATGGCAGCGTTGGAAGAGCGATTTAGGCAGCATTTGAACAAAACTCAAAACTATTTCAACTTAAATTGCCCCAAAACGTAGCCAGGCCGCCGCTTAGTTGCTTCGGCTTCAAAGCGTTTGTTCAGCACAATACGGTCAGTTGTTGAAAATAAAAATATAGCGGGTTGTTCGTCAGCAATGAGTTTTTGGAACTGTTTGTAGAGGGCGTCGCGTTTGGGCGTGTCCAATTCTCCTCTGATTTGCTCCATCAAGGCGTCTGCCGCCTTATTTTCAAACTGACAACGATTGCTGCCGTCATTCGTATTACTGGCCGTTGCCCACAATTCTTTAGGGTCATCAAGTGCGCTGTTCATGCCAAATTGGTTCATAAACAAGTCAAAATCACGTTTTTTCAAGACCTCATTGAAGCCTTTTGCTTCAATTCCTACAAGCTCGATTTTGACGCCAATCTTCTTAGCGTCATTTTGCAAAATTAAACCGATATTTTTAGCCTCATTATTTGTAGCTGCAAAACAATAGCGCAACACCAATTCAGTTTGCTTGCCATTAATGCGCTTGTCGAGCGTCGAATCGCCGTTCGAGTTTTTCCAACCCGCTTCCGCAAGCAAGGCTTTCGCTTTTTCAATGTTGTATTCAGGATTTTTTATTGTCGCATCGTAGTATAATTTCGACGGCAAAAATGGTGTCGCGCAGGGTTCTGCAAAACCACCCATAATATCTTTTACCAAAGCGTTGACATTCAGCAAGTGTGCTAGGGCGCGGCGGGTGCGGCGGTCGTTGAGTTTGGCATCCTTGCAATTGATGCCGATGTAGGCCAAATTATTAGCAGGTGGTGTTGCAAAATTATAAATGGCCGTCATTTTGGCGTCTTTTTGCATTTCTACAAATGATTTCGCAGGTAAACGCGTAGCGATGTCTAACTGCCCGTCTTTCACCAAAGCTATTGTCGCCGCTGGATCTGCAATGATTTTGAAAAAAATTTGGTCGGGTTGAGCCATCAAAATAGGCGTTGAAGCCACCAATTTATCGCCCCACCAATTTGCTTTTTTCTTCAAAACGAGGCGTTCGCCCGATTTCCATTCCGCCAATTCATAAGGCCCTGAACCGACAAGTCCTGCGGGTTCGCGGGAGAATTTGGGTTGTTGCAAGTGCGTACCGAAGGCAGCAAGTACCGCCGCATCCAATTTGACGGTCGAATCTTTCAAGGCTTTGGCCAAATCAGCGACGGACATATTTTTTAGCACCCCCTCAGTATCCACGTTTTTTTCGCAGACAATGGGCATCAATCCGAAGTTCGCCTCAGCCAAAATGAAGCGTTTATCAGTCAAAACCGTGAATTTCTTAGGGTTTACGGCGTCAATCGTGATGTCTTTGACAAAATCAATGCTCGTCCGCAAATTGTTCGACCCCGATTTTTTATTCAAAATCGCTTTCACCGTAAACACGACATCAGCTGCCGTCACGGGCGTACCGTTTGGCCATGCTGCTTCATCGCGTATATCATACGTGTAAGCCGTGCCGCCTTTCAAACGGCCCGTGTCAATCGTCGTTACCGTCGGACGTGCTTTGGCCAAAACGGGCGTCAATTCAAGCGTTTTGGGGTCAAATTCAAGCAAACTTTGAAAAATTTGATTGCCAACTTGAATGCCCGCCGCGTCTTCGGTGGTCAAAAGATTTAAGCCATTAGGGTCTATGGGCAATCGGAGATAGACATTATTGCCCGTTATGGGCGTTGAAGCGGCGGTTTTAGGGTCGTTTTTACAAGCACTAAAAGCCATTAAAAGCGTGAACACTGTACCAAAAAACAGGACGTGTTGGGGACATAAAGTCGTCTTTATTGTCATGATGTTATAAATTATTTCGTTAGCATAAGAATCGAACGCCAAAGTTGACAGTTCTATTTTAGAATTCGGTTATCAAAAGTAAACATTTCGCCCAAAAGGTTGTATTTATTTCCATTTTTAAATTTATCCCCCTCAGTATTCTTTAAGTTTTGTTCCTTCTGAATGACAAAAGGTTTTGAGTTATGAGTTTTGAATTATACGCACACAATCGAATGCTTGAAACTACTTAGTACATCGTAAATTAAATAAGTTTACAATTAAACCCAATCTTAGGAAGCCTGAAGGAGGCTTCCTAAGATGTAAAACACGAAATTCGTGCTTAAT
>JAYSRS010000034.1:0-6758 GCA_043720935.1 Saprospiraceae bacterium | reverse complement strand
CTAAAAAATCCTTCAGATGGCGATTTTCGAGCGCAGCGAGAAAGAGCCAGTAAAATACGCTTTTATTTACTTAACGTTCCTATGAGTTATAAGAGATAGGTTTTTTTATAAAAATTAAACGTTTGATTAACTATTTGATTTTCCTACTTACTTCAATCAGCAAACATCGTCATTGCGGGGCGCGAAGCAATTTTTTCGGCTTGGCAGACTGCTGAAACTTACAGATTGCTTCGTGCCTCGCAATGACGACATCTCACGTCCGACATCCTCAAAGGACGACATCTCACGTCCGGCATCCTCAAAGTTTTTCCGTTTCGTATTTTTTATTCGACTTCGGTTTTTGCCTATCCATTGGTGGCACTACTGAGGGGTCATTGTTGGGGAACGGCATTTGTCCTTGAAACAGCTTCTCAAAACCGTCGAACATTTGTCCAAAACCCGATTTTGAATCAAAATTAGGCATCATCTGTTTCAAACGTTCCTGCATGTCACGCATTCCGCCCGTGCTTGTCGAATCGCCGTTAGGGGGCAAAAAATTCCAACCGTTGCCATCGAACGAAAAACCGAAAGATTGGCCATTTGGAGAATTTGAATCGCCGAAGGGCAGTCTAAACTCTTGAAAACCAAAGTTTTGCGTCGAATCCCCCATTTTAAAAGCACTGCTATCGCCAAACATTTTTTGTAGAAAACTGCCGCCACCAAACATTTTTTGCAACTGCTGTCCTTGCTGTTGTCTGAATGGATCGTCCGATTTTGTCGGCTCTTCTGATTTGTCGGGAACGGTTTGTGGCGAGCGTTGTTGAGCAGACATATTGTGTAAAAAAAGAGTTAAACAAATAAAAGTGAATCCTAATTTTTTCATGACTTTTAATGATAAATTGTAAACTATAAAATGTGAATGTAAAATGACTTTTAGGTCGTTTAAGCTGTGCGATTCCGTTTTTTTTGTACACGCCGTGACGGGAAGGTTGCGTCACGTAATTTAACGTTGTTCAGACGCTTTTTGTGAACGAAGCCACAAATATAAAGGCCATTTGACAAATTTTTAACGTTTTTTAACTTGCTCAAAACTCAAAACGGGTGTGATTTCAATTTGATGTACAATTTATTTTTACCACTAAACCATAATAATTAACGTCGTCATTGCGAGGCACGAAGCAATCTTTCGTGTTTCAGCAGACTGCAAAACCTTAAAGATTGCTTCGTGCCTCGCAATGACGACCCGTTTTGGTTGATATTAGCTGTAAAATATGACTACATTAAATTGAAATCACACCCGATAATAATAGCCCCAAATTTCTTTTTCAGTCACTGTCAAAAACAAATAGGCGCGGCGTAAACAAATACGCAGACCTTTTTTATTTTTCAAAAATAAAATTAGGAAAAACGCACCCCCTCAGTAAAACCATGAAAAAAGCCGACTAAACTTTGCGTTTGGTCGGCTTTTTTCATTATTTATGAATTGAAATGGGCGTATTTTCAAAATTAAGGCTTATTTTTGTACAAATTAAAATTATCTGTTATGAAATATTCAGACCGTATTACCATCAATTCCGACATTTGTCACGGCAAACCTTGCATTCGCGGGATGCGTTGGCCCGTTGAAGTTATTTTGGATATGCTTGGTTCAAACATGAGCATTGACGAAATTATCGAAGACCACCCCGAACTTGAACGGGCAGATATTTTGGCGTGTTTGCATTACGCCCGAACGCTCGTGACGGGCGAAACATTTAAAATCGCTGCTTAATGAAAGTGCTTTGTGATGTTCATATTTCCTACAAAGTTGTCCGCTTTTTCAAGCAAAAAGGGATAGAAACGTTGCACGTCAACGAATTGCCTGATAAGTGGTTTACGAAAGACGCCGTTATTAGTCGGCTTGCTGACGAAGCAGGATTTACGGTTATAACAAAAGATATGGACTTCAAAAATAGTCATTTTCTGCAAAATACGCCTTTAAGATTGATTCGCATTGCGCTTGGCAATATTTCTAATAAAGAACTTTTAGCCATTTTGGAAGCGCATTTCGCCGTTTTTCAAGTCAATTGTGAAGACCCAAAATGCTTTATCGAAATTTTTGATAACTATATAAATATTCTGAAATAGCGGTGGTGTTTCAGAAAAATTAGGGTCAAATACTGAGGGGTATATCCATGAAAAAAGCCGACTAAACTTTGCGTTTGGTCGGCTTTTTTTATTGGTTCAGAGTTGATAGAAATCCTTTCTTATCGTTCATCACCCTTCAAAAACGTCACTTTCCCATTCTCCACATCATAAATCGCGGCAACGATGACCACTTGACCGCGCTCCATCATACCCCTCAGTATCGGACTGATAGCACCGATTTTTTGCACCGACAGCGTGATATGCTCCCTCAAAACAAGCCCTAAGAACGCTTCACGCCGCAAGCGTTTCCAATTCGGGTCGCGTTTGACATTTGTTATCGCGGGTTGAAGTTGGTAATTGATGGCCGCAATATTCCCCGTTTCGTCATTGTCAACGGCGCGTTCGATGTACGGATCTTTAGTTTGAAACAAGGCGACAATAACTTTAGCACCGCCTTTCTGACAGGCGTGTTCCATAGCTGCCACGTTTTCGTTCGTCACGACGCTTGCAGGCGCGCGCAAGGTGAACAAATCGCCCAAACCTTGATTGAAAATGAGTTCGGGAGCAGTGCGCGCGTCCGTTCCCGCAAGCACTACGACGGGCGGAAATGCGCCGTTTTTACCTAGGTAATAGCGTTGTTCGCGCCAGTTATACTTAGTCGGTTGATTGTTATCGAACCGCTTTACGCCTTCTTCGAGGCGGGCAATTGCTTGGGCAGGTGTCATTTTTCGCAAATCAGATTCCGTTACGACACCCGCTTTGAAGGCACAACTTTGCGACACAATAAGGAAAAATAAGGAAAAAAAGCCACTCGTACTGAGGGGGTGATTTTTCATAATGAATTTGTTTTTTGATTAAAGTTTTAGCTCCTCAATGGAAGCAACCGAACCCGTGATTTTATATTATCCAAAGTGATTAAACATCCTTCTTTAAGTTCAGCTTCAAATTGAGATAGACAATTCAAAACATTCGCGCCAATTTCATGCGGCATTGGATAGTCCATTCTTACTTGAAAAACGCTTGGTTTTGCCTCATTTGTTAAGGCGAGGATTGTTCCAAAATCTAAATCAGCCGTTAGAATCATACGTAATAGCATACTCAAAAATCTGTTCATCTGGCGCAGTAGCATGGCCAATACTTGACCAATGAGCCGCTTCATGGCCGTTTTCTTGAAGGAAAGTAGCCCATAAAGGCGACAAGTTCATATCTATTAAGATTTTCATGCGGCCATATTTATAGGTACGTCGATTTCCTGTACACGCCACGCTGCGTATCGCAAAGATTGCTTAATATCCTCCAATTCAAGGTAAGGATAAGAAGCTAATATTTCGTCGAAGCTATGACCAGAACCGACCATTGCGACGACCGCACTGACCGTTACGCGCATCCCACGAATACAGGCTTTGCCGCCCATAACTTGGGTATTGAAAGTGATACGTTCTAAATTTTTCATTGTTGATGATTTAAAATTCTATACAAAAGTAAGGCTAAATCGCATTGCTGCAAAAGATATGTTAAAATTTAGCGCAAAAGCAGAAGTTTTCTAATCCTTTCCTACAATTTGCTTTGCGCTCATAACTTCCGCTTATACTTACACCGTCTCTTGCCTGTTAAACGTCAAATACCTTTATCAACTAACGCGTGCGCTTGATATTTCAAGCGCACGCGTTTCAAAAAACAATGCTTACGAAAATACCCAAAATTAAACTTTCCAAAACCGCAACAACGCCACTTCCAATGCCAAAAACAGCAACGCTGCAATCACGCACCACCGCCACAACGGCACACCTTGATTTCGTTCGCCGACGATTGCCGTCATGTTTGCTTCGGCGGTATCGTCTAGGACTTTGAGGTTTTTACGCTCGTAGGTTTTTAAATCTTTTGATGTGTAATAATCCAAAACCGACTCGCGGCGGTCAAAATTGAAGCCAAATTTATACAGAATCGAATCGGGCCGCGTGAAAAGATTGTAAAAACCCGCGTCTTTTGTCCCGTCTTTGACACCTAAAATCGCTTTTGATGCCACGATGCGTTGCTCGGGAATGAACTCCTCTTTCGCTCCCTTCATTTTGTACGAAGTTCCCCCTGCAATGCCCTTGGAATCGGCCTCCAAATAGTCGTCTTTGCCGATTGTGTAACCAATTTTAGCTTCTTTGGCCGACGAAATCGCCATTTTGTAAAGCATTGGAACGAAAACATCGCCCGAACGCGCTAAGGTCGAAAAACGGTCGTCAAGTGGCGACGCGCAGATGTACAAATTGCCTTGCCCAATCCGATTTTTGGTGACGAAAGACGAGCCGTCGCGGTACGCCAAAAGGTTTTCACCGTTGCGGTTTGTCAACCGATAATTACCCGTCGTGGACGGCAGTTTCAAATTGGCATTTTTATTTAAGAAAACATCTTTAAAAACAAACTCATCCGTATTGACAGAAACGACTTCACGCGGGGCAGTTTCAAACGCATTTAAGTTGTTGGATTGTAGAGAATTGAACAAATTGCTGTACGCCGCCAAATCTACTGAGGGGGCAGGAAAAACCAAGACATTGCCGCCATTTTTGACATATTGCGTCAGTTCAGCCGCCAAACCCGATGAAATTGTGGCCAAATTGTTCAAAACAATCATTTGAAATTGCGGAAATTGCGAATACGCCACATTGCCACTCGGCTGATTTGTCAACTTAAACGACCGAACGCCTGTCAACGCCGATTGCAAAAAACGGTTTTCGCCGTCGCCAATTGACAAGACATTTATTTGATTCGGCACGTTGAACGTGAAAAAATAATGGTCGTCAAACTGAACAGGATAATCCGTAATTGACAATTTAGCCTCGTGCCAACCCGTCCGCAAAACCGTGATATTAACGGTATCTTCGACGCTCGCCTTTGCTTTGAGTTTCACCAAACCGACGGGCTTGTCTTGGCCATCAATATTCACGCTTAACTTTATATTTTCAACATCTTCATTTGTAAAGTTAGTAATGCGAACGATTAATGGATTAGTCGCATTCATCATTTGAATCGGTGACTCAAACCAAGCCGAGTCAATACCAATGTTTTTTTCTTGAACAGCAACCAACGGCACGAGATTTACTTCCATCAAAGAGTCCTTGAAATTGGGCAAATCTGTTACATTTTTCTGAAAATCGGACAACAAAAACGCCGTTTTATTGGGCGATTTATCGCTGTTCAACGCCTGTTGTTGCCGTGCCAAGACTTTTGACACCTCCTGTACTGAGGGGGTCGTTTTGATTTCATCCACAAAGGCAAAGGCTTCTTCTTTCGACACCAAACGTTGATGACGGCCTTCAAAATCGTTGGTTAGAATCTGAAACTTATCATCGGCGGCGTAGGCTTTTATGATTTCACGGGCTTTCTCCTTGGCTTTTTCCAAGAGACTCGAATCTTTTGATAACGCATTCATACTGAACGAGTTATCAATAAAAATGGAGACGGATTGCGTGCCTTTTTTGACCCCCTCAGTATTACGCGGTAAAAACGGCTGTGCGAAGGCAAAAACGAGGGCTGCGACCGCCAAACACCGCATCAACAAGACCAATAAATCGCGGATTTTCCGACGATTTGACGTCTCCTCTTTCACTTCGCGGAGGAAGCGGACGTTTGTAAAATAGACCGTTCGGAAGCGTCGAAAATGGAACAAATGAACGATAATCGGAATCGCTAAAGCCGCTAAGGCGAACAGAAACGCGGGAAAAATGAATTGCATAAATTGATGTTTTTGAACACGTACAGGCGACTTTAGTCGCCTGTTTTGCACATCAGGCGACTGAAGTCGCCTGTACGTTATAAAATTATTTTTTCTAATTTGTAACCTATTTGTGGCACGATTTTTTACGAAGCGAAATACCCTTTTGTTGTGAAAATAACCACGTAAAGACAAGGTCGAAAGGTATTTTGTTGCAAAGAAAAACAATCAGTTAAAAATACCGTAAACGGATAAAACGCTTGTCTAGCGACTTGCAAAATGAGAATTTCGCGCCAAAAGTGAAAAAAAATCAGAAAGTTTTTGGCAGAATGAAATAAGAATCCTAGTTTTGGTAATTAATTTAGGTTAGAAAACGGATTGATAATAATTATTTATGATGTTATAAGAGATTGATATTCAAACTATTACACATATTTAGTGACTGGTCAGTCACAGTTTTTCGTACCGTTCCCTCAGCAAATTGCCACAAAATCGCCTACATTTAAGCCGTATCTAATTTGGTGTAGATTTTGGTAAAATTTCTAATGAGAAATTTTAAAGAGAAAACTAAAAAACGAGCCAAAAGTTACCAATAAAATTCTGTAAACCAACGCACAGCACTACCGTCTGTGAAAAGTTTAAAAAGGTCTTTTCTATGACTATGACTACTGAAAAAAGAGACATTAAAGTGTTGAACGTGGTAATTGCCGACGACCACCAACTCTTTGTCGAGAGCTTGAAACTCCTGCTTCAAACGACTGATGCCTACCATTTTAACATACTCGGCGTCGCGTATTCGGGCGATGAACTGCTCACTTTGCTCAAAGGGCAACGCCCCGATTTGCTTATTTTAGACATCAATATTCCGTCGAAAAATGGCCTCGAAGTATTGCAAGAGATGCGGAAATCGCTGAAAGGTACGCGTATTTTGGTGCTAACCATGTATGAC
>JAYSRS010000033.1:0-6763 GCA_043720935.1 Saprospiraceae bacterium | reverse complement strand
TTTGAGTTTTGGCGTCGTCGTCCTACCAACTCAAAATTGAGTAGCAAAACCTGAAAATACTGAGGGGTTGGTTTTGAGTTGGTAGGACGACGACCCAAGACTCAAAACCTGAAATACTGAAGGGGAAGTTTCGTGTTTGTCGTCGTCGTCCTACCAACTCAAAACCCAAAACTCAAAACCCAAAACTCCCTTTTTTGAAGGTTGTGGATAAATTTCCGCCTAAAAACTAGACCGTGCCAACAAAAAGCCCGTAAATTACATCAAGTTAGATAAAAGATTAACCATTTAATGCCGATAGCACATGCTTCAAGACTCAGTAATACCGACGGAATCGAATAATTTTAAATTCAAGGAACTCCGCGCTTATTCATCAACAGAATGGTTGGCAGATAATAGAAAAAAATATCGTCAAGTGTTTGACCGTTACGAAACGACTTATATCTATGCTGAACTGTCGCTCTATAACAAACAATTTGACCACGAAGATTGGGAAGTTGACGTCGAATTACGCTGTTATGCCTTGAAAAAAGGGCGTACAGAACTCTGTAATTTGCCATTTCATAGAAAAGTAAGCAAATACGACCCAATTGTCTTCGTCCGCGAAGGTTGGGGTAACAAAAAAGAAGGGACTTTTTGGAAAAAAGGCACGTACT
The DNA here is from genome assembly GCA_043720935.1 of Saprospiraceae bacterium. Lineage (GTDB taxonomy): Bacteria > Bacteroidota > Bacteroidia > Chitinophagales > Saprospiraceae > JAAFJT01. The sequence goes on along the minus strand of JAYSRS010000033.1, from coordinate 6,110 downwards.
ATTGGGAAGCCTACGTGGATGGTGAAAAAGTCGCTACCAAGTATTTTTATATCGAAGACGGTGGCCGTGAAATCAGTTTTTACGACAATCCGTACATTGATGTCCACTCCTTACGCCTCTACGAAGGCCCTTACGACGATGTGCCAGAGCATGAACGCGTTTACTACACCGAGTTGGGTGGCGACGAGACACGTTATATATATGCCGAAATTGTGTTGAAAAATCTGAACATCAACAAGGCGTGGCAATGCGAGTTGTTCGTAAAATTCTACAACGATGCCCGTGAACTCAAAGGTCAAATCACGCGCTTGCATCGGGTCGAGAAAAAAGACGAATACATGACCATCACGGCGGGATGGGGGTCAAATGTTAAGGGTTCTTGGCGCAACGACCATTACACCTGCGAATTGGTGTTTATGGACAAACTGATGGCGGTTTTGCCGTTTGAAATAGGTGAAGAATTTGAGGAAGGCGCGGCGGCGGTGATGCTGCCAAATCGCCCCGAACTCGTAGGTGAAGAAGTGGAAGAAGACGCTGATTTGACGTTTGAAGACATGATGATGAAGTTCGACGCGCTCATTGGCTTGCGCGAAATCAAGCAAAAAGTGCGCGACCATGCCAAATATATTCAATTTTTACAACTACGTAAAGATAAGGGTTTCGTGGAAGATGGCCCCATAAACGTGCATTCGGTCTTCATCGGCAACCCCGGGACGGGCAAGACGACGGTTGCCAAAATGATGGGTAAACTCTATCGAAAAATGGGTTTGTTGTCGAAAGGCCACGTTTACGAAGTTGACCGCGTGGAACTTGTCGGCGAATACATCGGGCAAACCGCACCAAAGGTAAAAGAAGTGATTGAGAAAGCCCGTGGCGGCGTTTTGTTCATTGACGAAGCCTATTCGTTGGCGCGTTCGACGGAAGACACAAAGGATTTTGGCCGCGAAGCCGTCGAGATTTTAGTCAAAGAACTCTCAAATGGCGTCGGTGATTTGGCCGTCATTGTGGCGGGTTATCCAAAGGAAATGAAGTTTTTTATTGACTCAAACCCAGGATTGCGCTCGCGTTTCAAGCATTTCTTTGAATTTTCGGATTATTTGCCCCAAGAATTGGCGCAAATCGGCTACTTCGCTGCCGCCGAAAAAAGTGTTTTGTTGAGTCCAAACGCTAAAAAACGGATTGACGAAGTGATAACGGAAGCCTATCGCAACCGCGACCGCACGTTTGGCAATGCGCGTTTTGTGTATGATGTGATTGAACAGGCCAAAGTTGGAATGGCCTTGCGCGTGATGTCGCAAGACGACCCGCAAAGTTTGACAAATGATGAATTATCATTAATTCAATCGTCTGATATTGATAAAATTCAATTGCGTACCAAACGGGATTTACCGATTATTCCAATTGACGAAGCCTTGTTGAAATTGTCGCTTGAAGAGTTACACCGCTTAATTGGTATGACCAAAATCAAGGTACAAATCACCGAATTGGTCAATTTGGTGCGGTACTATCGGGAATCTGGCCGCGATGTGTTGGGGTCATTCTTCTTACACACGGTTTTTGTCGGCAACCCTGGAACAGGAAAAACGACGGTTGCAAGGATTTTAGCGAAGATTTACAAGGCTTTAGGTGTTCTCGAACGTGGTCACATGGTTGAAACCGACCGTCAAGGCTTGGTTGCGGGATATGTCGGTCAAACGGCGTCGAAAACGGCGGAAAAAATCAACGAAGCGATTGGCGGCGTTTTATTCATTGACGAAGCCTACGCCTTGACGAGTTACGGCGGCGGCGGTCGCGGTGATTTTGGCGACGAAGCCATTCAGACTTTACTGAAACGGATGGAAGACGGACGCGGCGAATTTTTCGTTTTCGTAGCGGGTTATACCGACAATATGGAGCAATTCTTAAAGGCAAATCCAGGCTTGTCAAGCCGTTTTGACAAGCAATTGCAGTTTGAAGATTATTCGCCCGACGAGCTGATGCAAATTGCAATTAGCATGGTCAACGATGTGCAAATTCGGTTCACACCCGAGGCAGACGAACACGTGCGCGGCTACCTCGAATTTACGCATGAATACCGCGACAAATATTTTGGCAATGCCCGTATGGTGCGTTTGATGGTGACAGAAATCCTCAACAAACACAATTTACGCCTCGCGGCACTGCCAAAAGCCGAACGTACTGAGGGGGTCATCAACATCGTGACGATGGAAGATGTGGCCCATTTGAATCGGGATAAAGGAGAGTTCAATGCGTCGAAAAAGACAATTGGCTTTCGGGCAAAGGGACGTTGAATTTTTTAATTTATAATATGTAAAAGCCTTGCAGACAAGTGTTTGCAAGGCTTTTTAGTTAGTTGATAAATTTTACTAACTCATGCTTCCAATTATAAATACATCCTTCTAACGCATCATTTTCTTCTAATTTTTGAGTGACAAACCTTTCTGCTTCTTCATAAGACGGAACGACTTTATACACTTCTTGCGTAGGTTCTTGGATATACCATTTGCCGTTTGAATCAACGATAATACCCGTTGCTTTTTCTGCAAACATCAAGACATATTCATCTTGTTGGATTTTGGGAAATTCAGGCATAATAAGATTAAATTTTAAATATTTAGCCGTTTATACTGAGGGGTGTCTTGTTGTGAAAGAAAACGTATAGCTTAAAATCATTAATTAAAACATACTAATCTGTTCCCCATATTCAAGCGCATAAGCCGTTTTTTTATCCAATGTTTCCAAGGCTTGTCTTACTTTAACAGCAATTTTTTGGGCAAAAATCACAGGAACGGCATTGCCAATTTGCAATTGATATTCTCTTTTATTGTTCCCACAAAAGACCCAATCATCGGGAAAAGTTTGGATTCGGGCATATTCTCGTGCCGTAAATGCCCTAATTTTGCTTGCATGAATGCGCCAAAGCCTCGCCGTAGAATCAGGATTTCTTACATACATAGCGTTATTTCGGTCTTTATCAATTCGTTTAGCAACGACATTACCGATGGCCCAGCCCCAAACAGTTGCCGTATCAATGGCAGGAAAAGGTGAATCGAAATTTCGGATGGGATTTCCTTCTGATGCCGTTCTACTTAATCGAACGGGAACGGCAATTTCACATTCGCTAAATGGTGCATTTGTTTCCGTATGTGCGTAGCTTTTAAAACCCCAACTTGGATTGTGATTTGGCAGCGAAATGTTGTTTTTTTGACCTAATTCAAATATAAAATCTTTAATCGTTGTTTCTTGAACGGGTTTTGGAAACTTGAATGGCCCCAAAGTATCGTCACGATAGGCCACAAAAATAAACCGTCGTCTTGTTTGAGGTACGCCAAAATCGGCTACTTTGAAGAAATTGAAATCCGTTTTGTAGCCAATGTTTAGTAATTCATCCGAAATCTGTTGAGCAAATGGCTTGTTTGTTTCGGGATGATTCATGGTTCTTAAATTCAATACGTTTTCCATAACTATCATTCTTGGCTTCATCAATTTCGCCAAACGGACAACTTCTCTATACAAATTATTTCTTATGTCATTTTCGTCACGATTCCCACCTAACGAAAAACCTTGACAGGGAAAACCTGCTAACAAAACATCTAAATCCTTCCTAAATTTTGGCGTGTATTCTCTAACGTCGCCGTGAAAAATATCCCAATTAGGGCGATTTAATTTAAGTGTATTGACCGCACAATCCAATATTTCATTGGATTCGGTATGTATAAAACCTTCTTTTTCAAAGCCTAAATCTAGTCCTCCCGCGCCTGAGAAAAGACCTAGAAATGTGTAATCCGATGATTCATAAGTATTTACGTATTGTTGCATATTTATTTGTGTTTAGGAGGTGAGATAGTGAAAATAGCCGCCGTGCGTTCTTTGGGAAGTCGCTCTTTGCAAGCGTCGAATATGCCCGTTATCGTTTTAAGCGTATCGTTTTGCTCTACGTTAACGGTTTCGTCTTTCAAATAATAGTAGAAATTATTGCCGAATTTATCCGTTCTTATTATTTGCTCATAAATGTTGTTGTATTCATTAATTCTTTCAAAATCTATTTTTTTAGCAACAACTATTTGCCTTAGATGAAAGGCTTTAATTTTAGAATTTAAAGGATTAGGATAAGTGTACATTTTTCTATGCCGTATTGAACCTTCACCGTAAGGCCCGTGATTGTATTCAGTATAGTTAGAATATTTTGATTCTTTATGCAAATCAACATCGTAATTCAGAAAATCGCCATCAATTATAATGAGCGATACAATATTTTCACTTTCATTATCCAAAAGCGCGAAAAGATAGAAACAAGGAATCATTAATGTTTCTGAACCAATTTTAATCAATGTAGAACCACAAGGCAAACAACTGTTGTAATCCATCGTTAGTCCGCGTGAATCACTGCCGTTTACTTTCTGAATTAACTTTTTTACCTCCAAACCAACGATAATTCCCGTTTTTTTATGCCGAATTATCAAGTCAGGCGTGGTTAGAGTGCCTGAATGAAACACTTCAAAACTATCGTCTAAGATTTCTTTTATTAAAATTTCCATCCAACTATCAAAAGGGTCATCTTGAACAGTACCTACAAATGACCTTGTACGTAGGTCAATTGGAATACCATTTTGCTCAATTTTAGAAATTAAGCCTCGATATATATTCAGTACGATGGATAAATGCGTCATAATTACGAAATGAATTATTGTGTGATATGAATGTAAGACGATGATTAATAAATAAAATCAAAGGTATTATTTTTTTCAATTTTACGGTGTATTTCCACTCAAAACGCCTTAAAAACAACAGTTTTTAAGGCGTTTTAAGTGAAAATACTGAGGGGGTAATTTTATTACTCTTTAATTTCTGAAATGACTTTTACCTTCAATTCTTCTTCAACATAAATCTTAAAACTTGGATTTTGAGGATATTTATTCATCAAAACCGCATTGTCAATAAACGGTTTTGATATTTTTTGATAGGTCGGCACTTCGCCAATTTTACTTTTTTTGATGGGTTTACGCTGCAAAGCGTTTGGATTGTAAGGCATTTTAGCTTTTTTTAGATTTTGAATAATCGGTTCACCTATTTCAAGCCATTTTTCATTCAATTTATAAAAACAACTATGCGTGGTCTGTTTGACCTTCGCAAATGAGTGCAAATGTCTTCATAGCTTAAAAATTATCAGGTAAACCACCTAAATAGCCCCTTAAAAACTGCTCTGATAGCGGTAAAGGGCGTTGTCCTTCGGGTGTTTCGGTGGGTAAAATACGGGTTGCTTTGGTATGTCCGTAAGCGTTGCGATATATGACAAACAAGCGTTGTTCTTCATCATTGAGGTCTAAACCGTCTAAAATTGCGGGATTATGGGTCGTCAAAATAACTTGTTTATCGTGTTGGTCTTTTTTAGACAGATATGCCAATGTTTTAATGAGTTCGCGCCCTAATTTCGGATTCATGGCATTGTCAATGTTGTCAATGGCAAAGAATTTAGGTGTATCTTCACTAATAAAAAGCGTAAAATAAAACAGTAGATATAAAAAACCTTCGTTCGCACTACGTTGGTCAATGAATTCTATGCCCGATTTTAAAAATTGGTCTTTAATTTCAATACGTCTTTCTGTAAACATCAAATCACTAGGTATTTCAAAGCCTTCAAACCAATCTAAAAGTTGAAGATATTCATTGATTTTCTCTATTTTTCCTTTATTTTCTTTCAATAAATCAACTAAGTGATTAAATAATCCTTCACCTTTAACACTTAAAGGATAAATTTTCCCTTCTTCTTTAAAATTGCGTAGCGAAGAATTTTCAGGTGCAAAAATGGCAAAATCGGTAACAGCCCAATCTTTTAAAGTTTGTGCTTGATAATCCAACAACTTGTCTAGCTCCCAATATTCTTTAAGTTCGTTTGCGTCTTTACCATTTTTAAATTTAACATGATTATTAGCCATATTTGTAACGGTACTTGCTAATTGAAGGGCATCATCTTCAACGTTGAAGTACGCATAGCCTTTCCAATTTTTATCTTTAATTTGTAGTTATTAAAATGCCCCTAATCTGTTGATACTCAACTTTATATGTTGAGTATTTTCTGCAAAAGGTCATCCATTTGTTTTTCTTTAACG
>JAYSRS010000032.1:0-20605 GCA_043720935.1 Saprospiraceae bacterium | reverse complement strand
TGCGGTGTAACCGCTAACAGGTAGTTTAGCGGTTACACCGCACTGGGAAATGGTTGTTAGTTTTAATATTACCGAGATTTAGCAGCTATGCCGCCGTGAAAAGAACAAAACGAAATTGTTGTGTTATTTTAGGGATTTTTAAATATCGAAGTAATAAATTAAAACTTACAACTGATTCTTAATCAATTATTTGCACACTTTAAATTCTTAATTTTTAATTTTTAATTACCCCATCAATGCCGCGAAGGTAGTTTTCCGAATCAAAAAAGGGCTTCCCTTTCGGCAAAACGTATTGAAATTCGACAAAAATAATAAAAACGTCGTATCTATGCGGCCTAAACTAACCAGTATTATTCATTTAAAAATCAGCAACGCAAGAATGTTACGTTCAAAAATCGCAGGAATTGGCAAATATTTGCCCCCAAAAGTCGTCAGCAACGACGATTTGTCTCAAATTATGGAAACCACCGACGCATGGGTGCAAGAACGCACGGGCATTCAAGAGCGACGATACGGTAAAAAACACCACGAAACGACTACTACAATGGGCGCACGGGCGGCAGAAATCGCCATCGAACGTGCAGGCATTAAAGCCGAAGATGTTGATTTTATCATTTTTGCGACTCTTTCGCCCGACTATTATTTCCCGGGGTGCGGCGTTTTATTGCAACGCGAATTGGGTATCACGAAGACCGAAATTGGCGCGCTTGACATTCGCAATCAATGTTCAGGTTTTGTCTATGCTTTGTCAATTGCTGACCAATTCGTAAAAACGGGTATGTATAAAAACGTGTTGGTTGTCGGTGCAGAGATGCACTCAATGGGCTTGGATTTTACGACACGCGGACGTAACGTTACTGTTATCTTTGGTGATGGCGCGGGTGCAGTCGTTATTCAGCCTACCGAAGACCAAAATCGCGGCATCTTGACAACTAAGCTCCACAGCGACGGTACGCATGCCGAAAAATTAGCTTACGTCAATCCAGGTTCTCATGGGGGCTATCATTTTGATAAAATGGGCGAATCTGTTGACTTTGGTTTTCCTGCGGAAGACACTTACGGCGGCATATTTTTGACGCAACACATGATGGATAACGCCCAAACGTTCCCGAATATGGAAGGCCAATTTGTCTTCAAAATGGCCGTTCAGAAATTTCCAGAAGTCATCAAAGAAGCCCTCGCGGCAACGGGTTTGGAAGTGTCGGACATTGATATGTTGATTCCACATCAAGCGAATTTACGCATTTCTCAATTCGTTCAAAAAACATTGTGTTTGCGCGATGACCAAGTATGGAATAATATTCAAAAATATGGCAATACCACGGCGGCGTCCGTGCCGATTGCCCTTTGCGAAGCCTACGAAGCGGGGGCGATTAAAGAAGGCGATTTGGTCTGTTTGGCGGCGTTTGGGAGTGGATTTACGTGGGGTTCGGCATTGATTCGGTGGTAATTTCAATAGTAGCGCGACCTTAAGGTTGCGCTACGTAAAAAGTAGAAAAAATGGATAAGCAATCTTTAAAATATTTTGTTGAAAAATTGGCACAAAGTGTTAACAATCAAACGTTTATAAAAATAACTTTGGCGAAGCCAAAAGGCGTTACAGAATTGAAAAACTTGTACGGCCGCCTTGTTGTGATTAAAAAACAACCGCATTTGTCGGTGACTTTTCGCTATAAAACCCGCGACGAAGTGAAAAATTACACTTTTACTGAGGGGGTACTGTTTATTGAAGAACAATTGAAAACGACGTTTTTAAACGCCGATGTGTGGACAACAGAAGCCGATTTTTCGATTTTAATTGGTAAAAATGATGTGGTGAAATTTACTGAAAAAGCCCCGTCAAAAACCGTTGATACCAACGAAAAAGAAGCCCTAATGCAACACAATCACGAAAAAATGCGTCGTTTAGACCCCAAACAGCCTTATTTTCACGCTTTAGAAATTACGGATGTGAAGGGTACGGTGACGCCGACGGGTCAGAAAAAATTTCGGCAGATTGACAAATACATCGAAATTATTGAGTCCCTCGTGCGCGAAACTGACTTGCCCGACGACCCGATTATCGTCGATATGGGCAGTGGAAAAGGCTATTTGACATTCGCACTCTACGATTTTTTGAAAAATAATTTGAAGAAGGCCCCCTCAGTATTTGGCATCGAATTGAGGCCAAAATTGGTCGAATTTTGCAATAATCTAAGCAAAAAGTGCGGATTTGAGCAATTGTCGTTCATCGCACAAGACATCAACGCCTTTGAAACCGAACGACTTGATATGCTGATTGCCCTTCATGCGTGCGACACGGCGACGGATATTGCCATCGCAAAAGGCATAAAAAGCAATGCTAAAATCATCGTGGTTGCGCCCTGTTGTCATAAACAAATACGGAAAGAACTAAATGTGACTAATGAAATGCAGCCGATATTACGATTCGGCATAATGGAAGAACGACAAGCGGAACTCTTAACGGACGGCATTCGCGCCCTTTTGATGGAGGCGCACGGCTACAAAACCAAGGTTTTTGAGTTCATTTCAACCGAACATACGCCCAAAAATGTGATGATTATTGGCATAAAAAGCAAGCCTAGAAAAGAGGCTTTGGCGCAGGTGGAGGCGATAAAAAAGCATTATGGAATTTCTTTTCATGCACTTGAAAAACTACTCTGAAATCATTTTTGTGTAATGGCTTATTGTGTTTAATTCGGAATCATCTGTTATTTATCGCAACTAATAAAATTGCTTTAAAATTATTGATAATCAATTAGTTACAACTCGACGCGGGTTTAAAACCCGCGTCGAGTTTGGGCTGCGATAATTAACCGATGATTCCAGTTTAATTTATCAAAATTTAGAAAAATATTGAATTATTGATTGGACATTTTAATTGTCAAACAATATAAAATTTTGTTTATAAATTTGTAAAAAATATTTTATACTTTTTATATTTTTGATTAAATTGTCAAACAATATAAAATTTTGTTTTAAATAATTAGGAAACATCTATTGCTTTTGCAATAAAATAAATATTTCCAATGAATTTTAACTTATACGGAAATGGCGAGAAAGGCACATTAGAAGCCTTCACACCGAACGAAAATATCAACAATCCCGCACTTTACAGGCCGTCGCAAGGCTTGAAAGACGCGGTGAATGTCGCCCTCGCACTCGGTCAGCCGCTTTTGCTGACGGGCGAACCTGGTACGGGTAAAACGCAACTTGCGTATCACGTGGCTCATTTTTTTGGCCTCGGGGAACTTTTGATTTTCAACGCGCAAACGAGTTCGACGGCAACGGATTTGTTCTATCGTTACGATGCTTTGGCGCATTTTCAGTACAATCAAAATTCAGCTACTCCTCTCAGTATCAACGAGTTAGAAAGCCGTTTTGTACATTTCAACGCGCTTGGCGAAGCAATAAAACAGCAAAAACGCGTTGTCGTTTTGATTGATGAAATTGACAAAGCCCCGCGCGATTTTCCAAATGACTTGTTAGCGGCGATTGAAAAACTCTGTTTTAAAGTCCCCGAACTCAACAATGCGGAGTTTAAAAGCAATGCTTCGGCGCGTCCGATTATCATTTTGACGTCGAATTCGGAGAAAAATCTGCCCGATGCGTTTTTGCGCCGCGTCATCTATTTTCACATTGATTTTCCCGAAAAAACAGAATTATCCCGCATTTTGATGGCCAAAACGGGTCTTCCTGCCGAAAAAGCCGATGCCCTCGTGGGCCATTTTCAGAAAACGCGCGATTTGAGTTTGAAGAAAAAACCTGCCACGGCGGAGTTGATTGCGTGGGCTGTTTTGCTGTCGTCACTTGGTTTTCCGATTGAGAAATTGGGCGGCACTTTATCAGAATCGGAGCAAAAACAGTTACAGTTGTCCTATTCCGTTTTGGCCAAAACTCAGGACGATTTGAAGGCGTTAAAAGGTAGTGTATGATGTTCGGCATCGTTTATTCGTCTTCAATCCCCTTAGAATCTAGCGTTGATAAGTTATATCTTAGCATCTGATTGCGGCATAGCTGCAAAATCTTGGTAATACCTGTTAATAGTGCATTTTTTTTGCGCGGTGTAACCGCAAAACAGCGTGTTTAGCGGTTACACCGCACCTTAAAAATTGTTCTTAATGCTGATATTACCGATATTTTGCAGCTACGCCGCAATCAGACGCTTAACTCTATCGGACTTGCGAAGTATTAGTTTGTTATAAAATCGTCGATGATTAACATTTTATTTGTGGTCAATATCTAAAATTTCGCTAATTTTGCGGACGATTTAAAGTATAAAAAACAAACAATATGAAGAACGATTTGATGGAGCAGCCGACGGGTTTGCTACCGACCAATTTCGATAAAAAACGCCCTAAATCATTGATTCATAAACTATTAGATACCGTTAAAAAAAATGCTATCTATGGTTTTATGGCGGCGATGATTGCTGCGATTGCCTTCTTTTTGTGGCGTAATTACAACGACACGCTCATTCCCTTTGATGCTAAAACGATTGCTGCCGACAGCCTCACGGTTGAAGGTAAAGCCGTAGCCGTTGCGAATGTGCAGAAGGCTTACAAACAATCGTTTAAACATCTTAAAAGAATGGATGTGTATTATCGAGAAGCACGGGATTTGTTGTTAGAATTTGATTACGCCGAAACGGTCAAAAAATGTGATTCGGCCTTGCTGTGTAAAATTGACAAGCCTTTGAATTGGTCGCCTCAAAAGTGGGGCGACGTTTACAACATCAAAGCCGAAAGTTTGCTCTATCTGGGTGACCTGAAAAATGCAGAAATTGCATCAATAAACGCCTTAAAAATGGATAAACAAGATAAATTGGGCTATTTGCACTTGATGTATGCCCAAATCTTGGCCGATAAACACAAGGCCGTTACGCCTTTGTTTATGGAAAATTTTAAATATGCGCTGAAAAAAAACTTGCCGCTTGCGGATTATATGGAACTTCAAGGTTTTGACGCCGTGAGAAACGACCCCTCAGTAAAAAAGCTGTTGAAAGCATATAAAACGCAGTAATTTGATGGTAGCTACGGAGCAAGCTCCGTAAAGCATTATCCGTAAAAAAGACTTGATTCAATGCCTTACGGAGCAAGCTCCGTGGCTACCTTTCTTAAAATTTCATTCATTCTGCTTGGAAAAGCCAAAATTTCCTACATTTGCCCGTTATGTGGATTCCAAATTTCAAAAGTCATTGTGAGGAACGAAGCAATCAGATGTCAAGCGGTAGGTTTGACATCGGGCATTTGAAATCTGACATCTAAAATTTGAAATTATTTATATAAACAACCAACAGCAACGCATCATGGACGCATCAGAAATTAGTCTGATTTTGGACATCGCCGAAGAATCAATGGACGGCGCGATTGACCACCTACAACACGAACTCCTCCGCATCCGCACGGGCAAGGCATCGGGCGATTTGATTAGCAATGTCCTCGTGCCGTACTACGGAACGCCGACACCAATTAGTCAAATTGCTAATATTTCAACCGCCGATGCGCGGACGATTCTCATTCAACCGTGGGAAAGAAATATGCTTTCGCCTATCGAAAAAGGCATTTTTGAAGCCGCTTTGGGCATTACGCCGCAAAACGATGGACAAGTGATTCGCCTCACAATTCCGCCGTTGACCGAAGAACGTCGCCGCGAAATGGCCAAAAAAGCCCGTCATTGTGGCGAAGAATCCAAAGTCGGCGTTCGGGCTGCCCGTCAAAAAGCGATGGATGAAATTAAAAAAGGCGTCAAAAATGGCCTTTCGGAAGACATTGGCAAGAAGAAAGAGGAGGAAATTCAAGCCTTGACGAAACGCTACAACGAAAAAGTAGAAAAAACCGTTGAAGCAAAAGAAAAAGACATTATGACCGTCTAAGGGAATGATGAATGATAAAGTATGAATTTGCAAACGACGCGTTACCAATCAATTGCAATTTGACATCGTTTAGTTTATTAATTTTGAATTCTAACAAAACGCACTCAATTTGACAACTTTTTAAAAGTTGTTAAATCTCTTATGCGTAAAAAATATTTTTCAATCAGTTTAAAATCAATCACTTATGTTATTTCTACAAGCTGACGGCGCGGGCGCGTTGATGCAATTTGCACCGCTTTTGATGATACTCGTCGTGTTTTATTTCTTCATGATTCGTCCGCAAATGACGAAGCAAAAAGAGCAGGCGGCGTTCGCTGATTCGCTCGAAAAAGGAAAAGAAGTGGTGACAGCTTCGGGCATTATTGGCAAAATCAATAAAATTGATGGCGGCGTGATTACCCTTGAAGTGGCAAACGGCACGTTTATCCGCGTCATAAAATCGGCCATTTCAAAAGAAATGACGGAAGCCTTCGCTGCAAAAGCGTAACTAAAAATCAAAAAATGGAGAAGGGTTTTCGGCAATTTCTGACCCGAGAAAGGGCTGTGTTGATGGTGTGCATCGGCATAGCCCTTTGTTTTTGGGTGCTGAATCGGTTGTCAACGAAATTTCGGAAAACGACGCCGATTCACCTTGAATATTTTACGCCGACAGGCAAAGCCTTGCGGACGTTACCCCCTCAGTACGCGAACGTCAGTTGGCAAGGAACAGGGTGGGATTTGCTCACAGGCAGCGCACCGCGTGTGGCCTTGACGGTCGAATCGAACAGTGTTCAGACGTTTTATCTTCGAACGATTGTCGCACAGCAGCTTGGAAATGAAGTGTTTAGCGTGTCACCCGAACAAATTACCGTTGAAATTGAAGACATTACGAGCAAAATCGTTCCCGTCGAAGCCGTCGCGCAATTGTCGTTTTGGAAAGGCTTTGACCTTGCCGACGACATCGAATTGACCCCCTCAGTAATCACCGTCGAAGGCGCAAAATCGGTGCTTGACAACCTCAATGCCTTGAAAACCGACACTTTGCGCTTTCAAAAATTGAAAGATACCGTCGAAATAACCGTGAAATTAGCCGCAAATCCGATTCTAAAATTCAGCCGAACGGACGTTGTGGCCCGTCTCGCCGTGGAACAATTTACCGAAAAATCCATCTTCGTACCGCTCACCGTTCGCAATGCCCCGCAGCGATTGCAGATTTTTCCGAACAAAATAAAATTGGATTGCACCGTCGCATTGAGTCGGTATGCGGCCTTGAACGGCGACAATTTTATAGCCGTTGTTGACCTGAAAAACGTAGATGCCAAGTCGAAAAACAATACCGTCCCGATTGTTTTATCGGGGCAACCGTCATTTGTTCGGAACGTGAAGTTTTCGCCGCAGTCGGTGGAGTTTTTCTTTGAAAAGTAGGCCCCTCAGTATTTGGGGGTTTTGAGTTTTGTCATTCAGAAGGAACGCCTCGTGAACGTGTGTTACGAGGCGTTTTTGTTTGAGTGAATCCACGCATCAATCGTTTTAAAAATGTGGACTTGCCAATCACTTATGAAAATAAGTTATTTTAAATATAAGATATACGCCTTGATTGGTCTGATAAATAGTTTGGATATTTTGCTTTTGCAGACTATTTCTCACTAAAATAAGTCAAAAAAAAACCTAGATGTTTTAGAAAATTGCATCTTTACACTTATTAAGACTTAACAGTAATTTAAAAATACTCTAATATGATTTTAATAAAGAAATATCCAAGAGGTTCTGAATGGAGAAAGTGGGATTTACATATCCACACGCCAGGAACTAAAAAAAATGACAAATTTGAAGGCTCTACAATCGAAGAAAAATGGGATAAATATGTACAGGCTATTAATAATTCCTCTGTTGATATTGCTGTCATTGGGATAACTGACTATTTTTCCATTGAAAATTATTTTATTTTTTGTGATAAAATCGCTAATAATAAAATTATAAAATCATTTGACATGGTTTTACCAAATGTCGAATTGAGAATAACACCCGTTACGGGGTCTGGTAAAGCCATAAATATTCATTGTTTATTCAACCCCATCATAGCGGATCAGATTGATAGTAGATTTCTGGGAAAATTACAATTTGTATATGGTGATAGTACTTATGACGCTTCTAAGGATAGCATTGCAAGGCTTGGTCGAAAATATAGTAATAACAATGCTTTGGATGAAGTTAGCGCATACAAAAAGGGAATTGAACAATATGTGATTGGTATAGAGGCGCTTCGTACCATTTTTAAAGGAGACAAAGAACTTAGAGAAAATACCATAATTGTTGTTGCTAATGGTAAAGATGGTGCAGGCGGATTAAGTAGTCACAAAGATTTTTTTGATAAGCCGAATGAGTCCAACAAATCTAGCTTAGATGCTACTGTTAAAAGCATTTATCAATTTGCAGATGCTATTTTTTCATCTAACAATAAGGATAGGGATTACTTTACTGGTTATGGTGCTGATAATGAAGCTGTTATTACTGAACAATTGAACAGTTTAATGCCTTGCTATCATGGATGCGATGCTCATAACAATAACAAGATATTTAATCCAGTTGAAAATAGATATTGCTGGATAAAAGCTAATCCAACATTTAATGGTTTAAAGCAAACGCTTTATGAACCACGTGAACGGGTAACGATTCAGCCAAATGTACCTGAATTAAAAACAGGTTATCATGTAATTGATAAGGTCTTAATAAATCATCGATACATACAAAATGAAGAAATAGAGTTGAATTCGGGCTTAAATTGCATAATCGGTGGGCGGTCAACGGGAAAGTCTGTCTTGCTTTCCGCTATTGCTAAGAAATTGAAGACAGAAACAGAAGCTAAACATGATAACCCAAAGTACAATGAATTGATTGCTAAAATATCAGATGCAATCACAATCGTGTGGAAAGATGGGAAGGAAAATAATGAGAGAGAGATAGAGTTTTTTAATCAAGGCTATATGAATCAATACTCCAAAGATGATAAAAAATTTGATGATCTTGTTAAATCAATACTAAAAGAAAAATCAAATATTAACTTATTTGACGAGTATGATAGCTTTGTTACGAATAATAAAACTAAGATTCAAAGTGCCGTAAACAATTTATTTGGTTTGCAAGCTAAAATCAATAATAAAAATCAACAAGTTAATGATATTGGAGATATCGAAGGGATAGATAAAGAAATTCTTAAGTTGAAAGGAACAATTGGTTCTTTGAAATTGGAATCTAATTTTTCAGATACTGAGTATAAAGAATTTCAAGGCAAAAAAGAGCAAATACTAAACAATAACAATGCAATTAGTAAATTAAAAGCTGACCAACCCCAAATTAATCGTCTTTTAAACGAAAATTTGATAAAATCAATTGAGCAGTCAACTATTTCTGACACTGTAAAGTCAGAGATTAATGCTTTACATCAATCTTTGTCATCAGAGTTTAATCAGAAATGGCATTTAGAGATTAGTAAAATTAAAGAGCGGGTTCAAATGGGAATTAATAACCGTTTAGATGCGATTACAGTTATCGAAAATGACGATAACTATAAAAAAGGTTTGGAAATTCTAGAAAAAAATCAAACATTGAAGGGTTATGAAGAACGCTTAACAAAAGAAGATGAAAAGAAAAAGACAATTACAAGCTTGAAAGATGATATTCTAAACTTAGAGTCAGAATCTCAGGCAGTTAGACAAGAGATTCAAAGTATTCACAAAAAATACTTTGCTAAAGCGGAGGAAATTGCAAATCAATTATCTACGTCTTTTGGTAATCTAGAAATTAAAGCTTATCCAAGATTTCTTGAAAAAGAATACAATAATTTACTTCAGAGTAGCATTAACTTGCTTAGTAATGAGCGGAAAGAATTAGCAAATTTCAATTTTGAAAATAGTGGTGGAAACACAGGTTTTGAAGAAGAAATAGAAGACAAATTCGAGCGGTTATTTGACGATGATATTGTTCTTAAAAATAGCTACAACAACAAAGATTTACTTAACCGAATTTTGGGCAATTTTTTCCGAATTTCTTACGAAGTTATATACGAATCTGATAAATATAGTGAAATGTCAGAGGGCAAACAAGCATTTGTTGTCTTAAAATTGTTACTTGATTTTAGTGACCGAAAATGTCCAATATTAATTGACCAACCTGAAGATGACTTGGATAATAGAGCTATTTATAATGATTTAGTCAAGTATCTAAAAGCTAAAAAAATAGAACGACAAATTATTGTTGTGACTCATAATCCTAATATAGTTGTAGGTACAGACTCTGAATTAGTTATTGTTGCTAATCAGAATGGCGTAAATAATAAAAACACAAATGGTGTAAAATTTCAGTATTTTACAGGGGGAATCGAGGATACATCTGCTTTGAATCATGATATTGATTTGGTTTTAGAGAAACAGGGAATTAAAGAGCATGTATGCGAAATTTTAGAAGGCGGCGAATATGCTTTTAGATTGAGGGAAAAGCGATATGACATAAAAAAATAAAGACGTATTATAAATCTATCAGATTTTTGTTTTCTCACAAGTGCTTACTTTTGTCAATATAAAAATCAAACAAGACAACATTATAGATAAATATATTTGTATCAATAAAATCGTGATGCAAGTGACGGAAGACGAAGCTTTGCGTACTTTTTTTACGCTTTATCTCATTGAAGACGATGAAGCAAAACGGGCGATTATTGATAAAGCGTTTTGGGCGGAAGTAGCAGCATTACCTGAAAATCAACGCGTTTTGATGCGTAAAAAACTGTTGGCTTGTTTTCGGCAATTACCATCTGTCGTTGCGGAATGGGGTAAAGATGTGGATGCGTTTATTGCTAATTATCAACCTAAAAAAGCGGCTTAAGT
This sequence comes from Saprospiraceae bacterium, assembly GCA_043720935.1. Taxonomy (GTDB): domain Bacteria; phylum Bacteroidota; class Bacteroidia; order Chitinophagales; family Saprospiraceae; genus JAAFJT01. Next base: position 9,868 of record JAYSRS010000032.1, on the reverse strand, counting down.
GGTGAAAATACTGAGGGGCCTCTTTCGCCCATAAAAAAAACGAACAAGCCGCGCCGACTTGTTCGTTTTTTTTATGCCTAACTGCTTGACAATCAAGCCGCTTGTGCTAATTGTACCTTTACACCTACCTGTGCAAGCAACGCAATCAACTCATTGGTGTAACGTTCTTTGAGTTCTGAAAATTGCAGCAGCGCAAACTTGTCGGGATTTTCCCAATTCTTATGACTCATAATCCGTTCGTCGGTGCTTTCAATCACTTCTAAACACCTCATTATGCTATCGTGCAATGTTGATTTTTGATTAAGTATATTATCCATTTTCAATAATTATTTTGATGAAACCTTTACTGTTTTTTTGACGGTCTTTGGTGAATTGGTTCAACCAATAAAAGTAATCGCCTTTAGTTTCGGCAAATTTAGGATGATTTTCTGGAAATGTACAAAGATAATAAGCGTCAATTTGAGGCTTAAATTGTTTTTTCAATTCGTATAAATCAACGTCTTTGGCTGAATAAATTGAGTTGGGAACAAAACTAAGAATATCAATATCATTAGGTTTTAGCTTTTTTGAAACAAAACTACCATCAATCCATTGCTCAAATGGTGTATCTATGATATTTTTTAATTCGTTCAAGTAGGCAATGTAGTAATCAAAAAGTTGTTGCCTGTACGAATTGTTAACAAACGTTTCTTCAAATGTTCTTAAATCAACCTCAATAGCTGAATTAGGTTTTAGATAACCTTTATTGTCAAATTGAATCATCGTGTAAGTTTTCTTTAAAAGGTAAATTGATAGATAGATTTGATACTATTGTTTTGAATGGCGGTACAAAGAAAAGGTATTTGTAACAAAAAACAAAATTGGTTAAAAACAAAACGCTCTATATTTTTCTAACTCTTTGCAAGTCAATTCACTATAGCTAAAAACGGTCATTTCAATTGGGCGTAGAAATAGCTTCAAATAACTGATTAAATGGCCAAAATACTGAGGGGTCTCTTTCGCCTATAAAAAAAACGAATAAGATGCCCCCAAGCAATTTCTGCAACACGTTGTCGCATATTTGAATAATCACAATATGTTAAATAAAGTCGGCGCATATTGCGCAAATTACGCGTAGAAAACCCCTCAACCCCGGAAAATTCTTTTTGCAAATCTCGTGACAATTGCTCAACAATGCTCTTGCCCCAACCGTGTTGCTGTTGACTTTCAGAGATATGTTTGCCCACGTCCCAATAAGATTCTATAACTGCTCGGGACAATTGACGAATCGCTTTCATGCGACCTGAACGCAAGACATTTTTAATGTCAGCTAGGAGTGATAGGTAGTCGTTATTCATAGTTGTAATACGTATTTTAATGGTAAAAACGAATTGTTTGTTAAGCCACAAAGGTATTTTTTTTCTGAAATACACCTAACTAAACTCTGTTTTGTACCATAAATAACATTAGCAATCACTTTATTTCGTTTAAAATTGTCCAAAAATGCAAAAAAAACGTCAAAAAACGCTCAAATACTGAGGGGGTCTCTTTTTTCAAAAAAACACAAATGTCACACCAAACACACCTTTCTCTTATACCGACGGATTTCAAATTTCAAGGATTTCAGATTTCAAGCGTCCAATGACGACCCTGTTGAAATCTGAAATTTGAAATACAATTTAATCATAGTCACCTAATTTTACAAATTACATTTCATGAAAAATTTCATCGCACCATTGTGGCGCAGCTTGCTTGGCTGCGCCCTCCTCCTCTTGTCTTCACTGACAATGACAACGGCTCAAACGGGCGTTTCTACCCCCGTAGCAAGCCAAAACGGCTTCATTTTGAAGAAAACAACGACAAATACCGCGATTCAGTCGGGTGTCAATTTCTCTTATAACATTGATTTTACGATTCCTGCGGGGGCTTCGGGCGTAACAATTACCGACGTTTTGCCTAGTCCGTTAACGTTTCAAGCCATCACTTTTACCGCCCCTTGCGGCGGTGCGCCGACTGTTGTTACGCCCGTTGTTGGCGCAAATGGGACAGTTTCCTTGACATTCGCGTCCGTTCCGTCGGGTTGTACGGGGTCAATATCCATCACCGTTCAGTTTCCAAACGGCACGACTTGCAACGGCGCGGTTGTCCGCAATCAAGCCTGTTTGAATGGCAAAATTGGGCCCGTTGGCGTTAATTTCTGTACGGAATTTGTTTCCACAACCGCGCAAGCCGTCAATCCTTGGCACATCAACAAATACCTTTTGGCAAGTTCTACAACGCCTTCTTGCTCAAATTCGGTGACGAACGACACGGCGCGTTATCAGTTTTGCGTCTGGAAAAATGTTGGCACAACGGGCCAACTCAACCTCTTGAACGGTACTGTTACCGATGTTTTGCCAGCAGGTGCGGTGATTGTCAGCAGTTCATGCCCTTACACGGTCACAACCGTCGGCACGCAACAAACGGTCACTTGGAATCTCGGTGCGGTATTGTTGGCGACCTCTGCCTATAACCAAGTTTGTTGCGATTTTAAGGTCTATTATCCGACATCAAGTTTTCCAAACGGCACAACGATTACAAACACCGCCACTTTAAGCGGCGGTTTAGGCAGCCCGACGCCACAACCTTGCGGCACGTTCACGCAAGCAAGCAATACGACAAGCTATCAAGTGACGACGATTGCCAAAAGTAAACTCTACAAATGGGTCAGCACGACGGGGCAACCTGGCTGCGGCGGTCAATACACGATTTACGTTTGCAACGACGGCGGCGTGGCTTTGAGTCCGTTTACATTGACCGATAATTTGCCGACAACACTGACGGGTTATACAGAAACGCATAGTGCCAATTTATCATCGGTTAGCATCAGCGGCGGCGGCGTCCTCACAGGAACAGGCGCAAGTTTGCCGACAGGCGGTTCGGCATGGATTACGATTAATTTCACGATTCCATTGGCTGCAACGGTCGGTTCGACGATTACAAATTGCGTCACTTTGAGTGCCACACAACTCGCAAGTTCTATCACCGCTTGCGTCCCTTTTACCGTCACTGCGCCGCTTCCTAAAGCCTGCGTTTGGAAAGAAGTATGCAGCAAACAAGCGTCTTATTTGCCAAATTCGACCTTCCGTTATCGTTTACGGGTGCAAAATATTGGCGGTTTGGCGATGACAGGAACGACGGTAACTGATTTGTTGAGTCCGTATCTGACTTACATGGGCAGCCCTACTTTTTACACCGCAAATACGTGGAATATTCCTTGTTCGTCACCTGCTTTACCTACGGGTGCAACGGCTTGGACAGGCGTGACTTTTAGCCAAAGCGGACAGACGTTGACGTGGAATTTACCATCAATCGCCGCCGTTTGCCAAAGCCTTTTCTACACAGGTTGCGGTCAATACGGGACGAGTGCCGTGCCTTACTACTACATCGAATTTGATGTAAAAGTGAATGCAGATGCGCCGATTGGCGTTGTACCAAACGCATTTACCATCAACGGCGGGAATTTACCTGTGGCCGAAACATCGAATACAGATTATGTAAATATTGTGGGTTCAGCAGGTTATAATTTAGTGAAAACCATAACATCACCAACAACGACAACCGTTGCACCAAACAGCCTATTAACGTATCGCTTGCAATTTGATGCGATTGGAACAGCCGCTTTGCGCCACGTAGCAATGGCCGATTTGTTGCCTCGCAACAATGGCGTGAGTGATAGACGCCTTTTGACGGCCTGTGCAAGTCGGGGTAGCAACTTCGGTTTGACGTATCATTCTACGGTCGGTGCATGGGTTGGCGTGCCTCCCGCAGTGCCTTTTACGGAGGGGTCTGAAAACTTAAATTCAGCTGATGTCAACTTGACAAATATCACGATTCCAGGCGTTTCTGGGCCTTATTTTGGAACAAGTTGCGGTGCATTTACGACGGCAGTTTGGACAAACGGGGCGATTAACACGATTCCCGTAGGAAAGAAAAACGTTGGGTATTATTTCGGCGCGCAAGCCGTGCCGTCAGGCAGCTACGCTCGGACGGAGTTCAAAACGCAAGTCCCTGCAACGGCCACAAATGGCCAAGTGGCGTGTAATTCTTTCGCGGCAAATGCGGCCAAACGTTACCTGATTAATAGCACGATTTTGCAAGATATTGCGATGACGGAACAAGAATCCCAAAATGTTTGCATTACGGTTAAATTAGATACAATCGTTCATCAAGATACCTGCAACGACAAACTGATTCAACCGATTATCAACGGTCTTTGCTGCCAATATACGGCAACTTTGCAGAACTTATCGGGTTCGCCAATCACGCAAATTTTGTGGACAGCGACTTCGGGAACGGTTCAAAGCGCGAGCGCAACTGGTTGTGCCTCAACGGTTTCTGTTAATTCAACAACGACTGGAACGATAGCGTTTTCACCTGCTTGTGCAGCAAATCCGCAATTGTCGTTCAACTCAACGGGCAATGCCATTACAAATTTAGTGGCCATAACGTTGACGATTATTCATCAAAACGGCGATACGTGCCACGTTCGTTTTGAGTATAAATGTAAAAAAGAGATTGCTGAACGTTGCGATTCCGTGTCTGTCAAACCGTTCGTTTATCCCGCTTTGGATGCCTCGGGTAGAACATTTACGGTGCATAATTTAAAGATTCCGAACGGCCCAATTTGTTGGATTGACATTAAAGTAGGCACTTTGGTTGGCACAACGTTTACGCAATTGCCTTGGTGGTTAGGCGGCGGAATGGTATTGCCAAATGCGTTAGCACCGAACAATACGGCCTTATTCCAAAGCATTGCGGGAAAATACACGCGCTTGCCGAGCAATCAAACGAACGTGAATGTGCCGTCAAGTCAGAATGTGAGTTTCAATTTAGGCGTTGATTACACGTATATTAACACGGGAAATGTGGTCGTTCGTTTGGTCGTTCATCATTGCGACGGCGATTCTTGCAGCTACGAAATCAAGTGGAAAGCACCTGTGACGCATTGCCCGACTTGCCCGATTTTGGATGCAACGACTTACACGGAGCGCATTTTTGCGAAGCAAATTGCCTTGAAAGGCAACGGCGACACGCGGCCTGTGAAGTATGTTTCGTTCAAAATTCCGACAAATTCGGAGGCAGAAATTTTCGCAACATCGGCGGCAACGCTTGATACTGAGGGGGCTGCAACGCGCACTTCGGCGAATCTGAAAGCGGCGGGTATGAGTGCCAAAACGGCCTTATTTGAGTTTGTTGCGCCTGTTTTGTTGGGACAAAATCAAAAATCGCCTTTAATTAACATGGTTTTTGCTAAGGCTGTACCAAATTTGAGTTACACGTTGTTTGATGAAAATGGCGATGAAATTTTCACGCAATCGGTTCAATTGACGACAAATATCATTGGGACGCCGCAAAATGTGGACGGTTTGAAAGCCAAAGTGTTCCCAAATCCTGCTCAAAATGAAGCGTTTGTTCAGTACGAATTGCCACAAGCGAGCGATGTTAAAGTGGATTTGTTTAACATCAACGGGCAATTTATCCGCAGCTTGGACAACACGCGTCATGAGTCGGGCAGCTATCAAACGCGGTTTACTACTGAGGGGGTCGCTAAAGGTGCGTATTTTGTTAGAATTATCAGCAATGGCTCAACGAAGTCTTTGCCGTTGATGATTCAATAATTTCTTAGATGTTTTTAATGCACAAACGCTTGGCTATCAATCAGATAGTCAAGCGTTTGTTGTTTACGATAAAAGACAGATTAACCTTGCTGTTGAGCAGCAAGCCCTTGTCGAATTGCTTTGACAGTGTCTTCATCAAGACCTATTGTTTTGGCAATTTGAGCATTGGTGAATGTAGTTGTCTGCATCAGGCCAATTGCAGCTTTATGTAAGCCTTTTGCTTCACCTCTCGCTTCACCTCTTTCTATAACTGATTCTAAAACTTTTCTACCCATTTTTTCTGAATTTTGATTTATGATATTATTAAGCTCGTCATCTTCAAGTTGTGCGCGCAAAACGGGTGCATATTTTTCGGAATATAGTGCAGCAGAAGTTTGAGTACAAAAGCATTGATACTCAAAATGCCTCGCACAAAATGGTCGTGGTCTTTACTCCGTTTGATGTAGGATTTTTTAGGTTTTGGTGTATCTGAATGTGGTGTTTTAGATGTGGTGATTTTAGCCATAGTGATTTACGCTTTTAAGAAAATAAAAACTTATTGTTTTTTGCTTTGGCAAATATACAGGCTTTTGTTTGGTTTTTGCAAATATTTTAAAACATAAAATTTTATAAAATAAATTTTTAATTGAATTTGTTTTAAAAACAAACGCCGCACTTGACAATTCAAGTGCGGCGTTGTTTAGTCCATATCATCAACGGCGAATTATTCATCATTTATTATTCATCGTCCCTCATTGATTTACGCGCCTTTGCGGCTCAAAACTTCATCAATCAAGCCATATTCTCTAGCATCTTCGCTAGTCATCCAATTGTCACGGTCGCTGTCGCGCTCGACTTCCTCGAATGTTTTGCCGCAGTTTTTCGCCATAATTGCGTAGAGTGAATGCCGCAATTTTTTAATCAAATTGTAGCTAATTTCCATGTCTGAAAATTGGCCTTGCATCCCGCCCGACGGCTGATGAATCATAATAAGGCTGTGTGTCAAGGCACTGCGCTTGCCGTGTGCGCCCGAACAGAGCAAAAACGCGCCCATCGAAGCGGCCATACTCGTGCAAATCGTCGCCACATCGGGAGAGACATATTGCATTGTATCGTAGATGCCCATGCCGTCAATCACCGAGCCGCCCGGGCTGTTGATGAACAGCTGAACGTCGCGTTTTGGGTCAGAACTTTCGAGGAAAAGCAATTGTGCTTGAATGACGTTTGCCACGTAATCGTTGACGGGAACGCCCATAAAAATGATGCGGTCCATCATCAAACGGCTAAAAACGTCCATTTGAGCCACATTCAACTGACGTTCTTCGATAACCGAAGGCGTAAAACCATTGATATTCGGAACTGAAATGCCCTGAAAACCCGCGCCCATCATCGGAGCCGTTTTGACGCTTTGCGCCATGTATTTTTCAAGGTGCATCGTACTCATGCCGCGATGTTTGACGGCGTACTTTTTGAATTCATCGTGCGGAATCATATTCGCTTCTTTTTTTAACTGTATGGTGGAAAATGTTTTTTCAGTCGGGTTGATTTTAAGGAATTAAAAATTAAAAATTAAGAATTAAAGCGTGTAAAAAGCACATTTACAAACGGCAATCAGCTAAAATTGATTAATTTATTCTTAATGAATTCCTCGAACTATTCGGCTTCTCTTATAAAGTGACGATTGAATGGAGAAAAAATTTCAAGAGTTGATAACTTTCTAAAAAAATAGCCTCCTTTCTCTACGCTTAAAAAACGGCAAAATACGACAAAGGTTTAAAATGCCAAGTTTTTAGCAACTCAAAAAACCTTTGCTTGAGCCTCGGCATACGTTTTATACACTTCGAAATAGCGCGCAAAATATTTACCAATAATATCAAATTCAAGATTAATCGTGTCGCCGATTTGCAATCGTCCAAAGGTTGTATGTGCGAACGTATAAGGAATAATTGCCACAGAAAATGTGTCATAAGTTGGTGAAACGACCGTCAAACTTGTTCCGTTGATACAAATTGAGCCTTTGTCAACGACAAAATACTGAGGGGTCGGTTCAAACTGAAACGTAAAAAACCAAGAGCCGTCGCGGTCCTCTCGCCAGATGCAAATGCCCGTCGTGTCCACGTGACCTTGTACAATATGCCCGTCAAGCCGCGCGGATGCCAACATAGCGCGTTCTAAATTGACGGTGCTGCCAACTGTCCAATGGCCTAAATTTGTCTTTTTTAACGTTTCTTCAATTGCCGTAACTGTATGATTATCAATACTTTGTGCTGTAACTGTTAGGCACACACCTTCGTGGGCAAGGCTTTGGTCAATTTTTAATTCTTTCGACAAAGCAGAGGCAATCGTAATGTGTACGTTTGTCCCTTCGGTGACTATTTTTTCAATCGTGCCGAGCGATTCTATGATGCCTGTAAACATTTTTTTGAATTGTATCACGGACTTTAGTCCGTGAATAGTTAATGAGTTAAGTTCAACTCACGGACTAAAGTCCGTGATACAATCGAACTACTTTCTTTTGACCAAATAAGTCACCAAAACCGACAAACCAAAGCCGCCAATTGCCCCCCGCAAGTAGTTCTTTAATAAACTCGACGCGTTATGAATGTCCGCAGAACGGATATTTTCTTCCATTATTATTTGTTCTTCGAGCGGTGTGTTCGGTTTCAAATAAGCAATCGCAGCGTCCGCTTGAAAGGCCGCTAATGACTTGTCGATATAATTAAAAAGGGCAAAATCGAAGGCGTAATACAACGCGTTAGCGATTAAAAAAACAGAAAATGCCGTTCTCAAAACGCCTTTAAAGTCTTCGAAAATAGCTTGTTTTGCGGCTAAATACATCCCAAAACCATAAATAAAAAGTGAGGTGACATAAAACCATGAGGAAAAAAAGCCTTGTTTTTGGGCTATAAAAATCAGAAAGGCATAAGCAATTGTGGCAATGCCTGCCGCGATACCGTGAATAAAAATTGTCTGTTTCATGCCGCAAAAGTAGGTAAGGAAATTAAGAATTAAAAATTAAAAATTAAGAATTAAAAATTTGCAAGTTTTTGATTATCAGTTAATTATAAATAAAAATTGCTATTTTACGTTATTTAAAATCAATTCATTAGTGCGTAATTAAAAGAGCTTGTTGTATGTTCGCTTTCGTATTCATCGTTTATCATTCATCATTCATTATTTCTATCATATAAAATGAGTTTAACTACACGCTTCTTAATCCTTATCAATATTTTTTTGACCCCCTCAGTATTTTACGCTCAAAATAAACCTAACAGTGATTCGACGGTTGCCAAATACCTGTTGATTCGTCCGACGCGTTCTATGGCCAATCAATTGAGCAACCCTAACGGCGTGCTGCTGATTAACGATTCTCGAGAGGTAATAAAAACACAAGCGTTGTTTAAAAATAACAATGCTTTCGCTCATAAATGTGGGGCTCAATGGCTGATTGATTTTTGGAAAAATGAAACCGAATTGACGGATGAGATTGCGTTCAATGGCGATTGTGAGCAATATGAGCGCAACTCAAAACAGATTCTAGGGACAATCCGAGAATTCACGAACCGCATCGAACATTCACCTCCTCAGTATCTATACAATTTGAAAGTGTCCTCTGATATTTCTCCTAAAATGGTGCTAGAAAAAATGGCCAATGAGCAGACCCTTTTTTTTATTTATGGCATTTATCAGCATTTACCTTCCGTCACCATTCAAGTTGTTATGACCAATAAATTGCCAAAAGAACGCGCCGAAGTGGCCAAAATGGAAGAAAAAAACAAAATAATGGGCAAAATGAAGCTCGATTCTCTAGTTGCTAGAATTGATGGTTTTTCTAAAATTGAGCATATTGGACGTGTTTTAAACCCTATTTCAGGCTCAGGTGCGGAGGAAGTTGAGGATGTTTTTGAAGTGAATTTGAAGTTGAAAAAAGGTATTAATTTGACAGAAATTGAAAAATTAGTCAACGAAAATGGCGGCAATATTAAAGATAAAAACAATGCAGAATTTTATTTTGTGCAGCTTGTGAGTATGCAGAAAACGGTCGGAAATGTGCGCGATTTTATTCAATCAAAGTACGATTTTGTGAAAGATGTATTTGAATTTCCAAACAAAAAATAACTTTTTTAAAATGAACCATCCATTTTTTACGGGCTTTTTCTCGCTACGCTCGAAAGACGCCCTTTAAAGGAATCTTTAGGGGCGAGCGTATTTTGGATTAAAAAATCAAAGATTTTTTAATCCAAAATACG
>JAYSRS010000031.1:0-6776 GCA_043720935.1 Saprospiraceae bacterium | reverse complement strand
GTCGCAAAATACTGAGGGGGTGTCAGATTTAGGAAATTTGCAAAATTTCCTAAGTCTTTTGCCGCAAAAACACCATTTTTTACTTAAAAATTGGTTTGCGACATAAAACCGATAATTCCGTTTAATTTTACAGCAAGTGGCGGTTATGCAGTCACCACAATTCATGGCGGCAAATCGGTGGATGAAAGACGTGCCGCACAAATTGCTTTTGCAAAACCTAATACACAAATTCTTATATAAGTGAAAAGTCACTTTTCACTTTTCACTTTTCACTTTTTGTCGTTTTCTCGCATAATCCGCTTAACAATCTGCTTCACCTGTGCGGAAAACTCTTTTTCTTGAATCCAATGGTAATATTGCTTATCTTTTTGCAAAACGTCGGACACTAATTGACCCGAATATTTGCCGAAATTGAAAACAATATCGCCTTTATGGTCGTATTTCAAGCGATTTGTTACGTCAACGGTGTTCAAATCGTTGGTAAAATCGTGAATCACTTGCATATCGTTTTTAATCGGTGTCGGCAGCACTTTTCCTTCTTCTTCGTACAAATCTTTTCCTTCGTAATACGCGAGTTGTCCCTTGAAAACGTCAACCGTCGCACGGACATCGGCGAGGGCATCGTGGGCGTCTTCCAATTCTTTTTGGCAATAAAAGCGCAAAGCTGCTTTCAGTGTACGGGGTTCCATTTTGTAGAAAATGCGTTGGGCGTCAATGATTCGGCGTTTTGTCACATCTAATTCCAAGCCGACACGGGCAAATTCTTCCATCAACATCGGAATATCGAATCGGGCAGCGTTGTAGCCGCCTAAGTCGGCGTTGCCAATAAAGTCGAAAATCTGTTGTGCGACTTGGCCAAAAGTGGGTTTATTGGCCAAATCCTTAGGCGTAATGCCGTGAATCGCCATCGCATCGGGTGCAATCGGAATGCTTGGATTGATAAGCATGGAGAGTTCTTTCGGTTCGCCGCCGCCTTTCGGATATTTGATGAGGGCGATTTGCAAAATACGGTCTCGGAGGACGTTTAAGCCCGTAGTTTCGACGTCGAAAAACACGAGGTCGCGGGTCAAGTTGAGTTCTGTTGCCATAATTCTAATTTATTGTTTCGCCGCAAAGGTAGCCTTGGGAAATTAAAAATTAAAAATTAAAAATTAAATTTTCGCAAACAATTGACCATCAGTGTTTTATAAATCAAAACGATGCATTTTAGCAATTTCTGCCTTGGCTTTTGGTTGCGGCGTAGCTGCAAAATATTGGTAACATTAAATTCACAAGCCCATTTTTCTAAGCGGTGTAACCGCCAAACCGCTTATTTTGCGGTTACACCGCATGAAAAAAGATTAATCGCCTGTGAACGTTACCGAGATTTAGCAGCTACGCCGCCACAGAACTACTTGTCATTGCTCTAATTATTAAATTTTTTTTAAAAAAATGAGTGAATTTATGGATAAAGCCTATTTTCGCACTTGAAATTATGAGATAATACGGTGATGGTATCAGCGTTTATCTAACAACCAAATCTTAAATGACTTCTAAGCAATAAAGCCTCGATTTCTACGGAAATCGGGGCTTTTGTCTGTAAAAAAAACATTAAAAAAGCCGTCCCAACCAAGTCGAAACGGCTTTTTTCACCTTTTATACTGAGGGGCCTATTTTTACACCAACTCCCCAACTTTCTGACGTTCAGGGCGCAAACTTCTGACGACTGCGCCTGTTTGCCACATTTCAGATTCGCGCATTTCAGTCAATTCAGCGTCCAATTTTTCGCGGTAATCCACTTTGCTGTTCGTATCAATTGAGCGTTGTGCTTCGTTTCCACAGGCAACTTCGTCATATAAACGTTTGAAAACGGGTGCTGTGGCGTCGCGGAATTCTTTCCACCAATCCAATGCACCGCGTTGTGCGGTTGTTGAGCAGTTTGCGTACATCCAGTCCATGCCGTTTTCGGCGACAAGGGGCATGAGTGATTGCGTCAATTCTTCGACTGTTTCGTTGAAGGCTTCCGACGGCGAATGTCCGCGTCCGCGCAATTCGTCGTATTGTGCAGCAAAAATGCCTTGAATCGCGCCCATCAATGTGCCGCGTTCGCCTGACAAATCTGAATATACTTCTTTTTGGAAATTTGTTTCAAACAAATAGCCCGAACCGATGCCAACGCCGAGGGCGATTGTGCGGTCGAATGCGCGACCTGTGGCGTCTTGGAAAATGGCGTAAGACGAGTTCAAGCCGCGTCCTTCCAAAAACATACGGCGCAATGATGTGCCTGAGCCTTTTGGTGCGGTCAAAATTACGTCCACGTCCGTAGGTGGAATGATGCCCGTGCGTTCCTTATACGTGATGCCGAAGCCGTGTGAGAAATACAAGGCTTTGCCAGCCGTCAAGTGTTTTTTGACCATTGGCCAAGCAGCGATTTGTGCGGCGTCTGACAACAAATACATGATAATTGTACCGCGTTCGCACGCTTCTTCAAGACTGAAAAGCGTTGAACCGGGAATGAAACCGTCTTTCACAGCTTTGTCCCAAGATTTTGATGGAAAACGCTGACCAATGATAACTTTGATGCCATTGTCGCGCATATTCAATGCTTGACCCGGCCCTTGAACGCCGTAGCCAAGGATAGCAACGGTTTCGCTGTTCAATACTTCTTTAGCGCGTTCGAGTGGAAATTCTTCGCGGGTGACGACGTTTTCTACTGTGCCACCAAAATTTAATTTTGCCATAACTAATTGATTTTTAAATATTTATACTGATTTTTCTATCTAAACGCCGCTTCAAACGACGCGTTTTGTTTATGAAGGCGCAAAGATAAGCGCGCTTTTCTAAATGCTTTACTTTTCTGTATAACGGACTTCGGTCCGTGATTATCTAAATTCACGGACTGAAGTCCGTTATACTGAGGGGGTGCTTTTTACGACTACGTTAAAACCTTCGACGCTTTACAACCAAATATCCCTAACTTTGCCTCTGATAATTTTTCATCTTCAATGACAAACGTATGTTGCTTTTAACAGACAAATATTTTTCTGACTATCAAACGCTCTTGAATCAAGACCTTTCAGATACTTTGCCGATTGGCGAAAAGCCCGTTTTTGCACCCGATTCTTTCAGTTTTTATACGTCGGTGGCGTCAGTTTATTCTTCAAAAATTGAAGGGGAAGACATTGAAGCCGATAGTTATATGAAACATCGTTTTATGGGTGTAAAATTTAAGCCTAATTACACTAAAAAAACGGATGATTTATACAAAACCTACGAATTTGCTCAAACGAATTTGCTGACAATTGACAATTTATTTAAAGCACATTTCATGCTTACTAAAAATATTCTGCACAGTTCGCAAAGAGGAAAAATACGATTTGACCCTATTTACGTTACCGACGGGAATGAGCAAATTTTGTATGTTGGCACTGACCCAATCCATGCAAAACGCGAATTTTATAAATTAATGGAAGACATTAAGACGCTTTTATCAACGGATTTAACGCCTAATCAGTGCTTTTACTACGCCGCTTTGATTCACCTTTTATTGCTCAATGTTCACCCTTTCAACGATGGAAACGGGCGTTCGTCGCGTTTGCTTGAAAAATGGTTTTTAGCCCAAAAACTCGGTGAGCGTGCGTGGTATATTCCTTCGGAAAGACATTATTATCGCAATTTGAGCGATTATTACCGCAATTTACAACGACTTGGTTTTGAATATGAAACCCTAAATTATGACCGTTGCGTCCCGTTTTTATTGATGTTGCCGCAAAGTTTGATGTGAAAAGGCATTTATACTGAGGGGGCCTCCAACCCAAATTCTTTCTTCAAAATTGTCGCATATTCCGTTGAATCAAACGTTTTTTCGCTCATTTCTCCATTAACGTAATGCTTTATAACATTGCCCGACAACACTTTTTTCCCTTTTGGATTGAATAAAATAACCAACGGGGCTTTGACAAAAATAGAATCTGGATGCGTGGAATTAAAATAATTGGCGAGTGAAAACTCAATGTATTCGTAGGCTTGTTTTTTGAACGAATATTGCGGCAGCCACGTCTCCCGTACAAGGGCGTACAAGTTGAAATCGCTGCCTTTTTTTTCTAATTTATACGTCTGACCATCTTGCACAATTTCTTGATTTGTTTGGCTCAAATTCATCGGCAAACGGATGCCATGACTACCAAAACCTGTGTCTAATAAATACGTATTTCCTTCAATTTTGGCAATAATAACCAAATGCGTTCTTGGTCGTCTCACGCCGTAAGTCATGGAGTGTGCCGCCGTAAAATAGCACGAAATACCGAGTTTTTGTAATGCCATCGCCAATAAACCATTCACTTCGTAGCAATAGCCGCCGCGATTTTGATACACAATTTTATCCACAATTTCCTCGGGAACGAGCGATACGATTTTACCCGCCTGTACGTCCAAATTCTCAAATGGAATGTTGAACAAGTGTTGTTGCATCATCTTTGCGATGAATTTAAGCGTCGGTTCAGGCGGCGTGTCTGCTAATTTTATGCGCTTCAAATAATCGGCTAAAACAAAATTTTTTGCCTTGATAATGTCTTTCATAATCGTATTTTTACTCACAAAATGCCTTTTATACTGAGGGGTCTATTTTGAGTTAAAAATTAATAATCAGCAATTTCTGCTTTGAGATTTTAGGTTGCGGCGTAGCTGCAAAATCTCGGTAATACAGGCTGATAAGCCCCGTTTTTTATGCGGTGTAACCGCATAACAGGCAGTTTTGCGGTTACACCGCGTAAAAAAAAATGGCTCGTCGTTTAAATATTACCAAGATTTGGCAGCTACGCCGCCGTGAAAAAGCCGAAGTGCGAATTTATTATTAAAAATTATACTAAATCATAAGCACTTGATTTTTAGTATTTTAATTTTTGATTCTTAATTCTTAATTCAAATCCGCCATTTCCATTGACTTCAAATAATTGTTCAATTGTTCCATCGGTTTAGCGACCGCGACGCGACCCGAACGGACAAATTCATAAATTCCATATTGCCGCAATTCTTCCAGTAAAGCTGTGGTTTCTTCTTCCAAACCCGATTTTTCAATGACGACAAACTCTTTTTCGACCGTCAAAATCCGCGCATGGTGCTTCCGCATGAGCAAAATCATTTTGCCAGGGTCTTGATAGGCGGCAATCGGCACTTTGTAAAGCGCGATTTCTTGGTTGATGATGTCTTCGTCTTCGTAGTAAAACGCTTTCAACACATCTACTTGTTTATCAAGCTGTTGTACCAATTTTTTGACGTCGGTTTCCGTCACATTCACGACAATCGTAAAGCGAAAAACGCCATCAATCGAAGATTGTGAAGTTGTCAATGACTCAATATTGATGTGGCGGCGTGTGAAAACCATCACCACGCGCATCAAAAGTCCTGCGCGATTTTCGGTAAAAACCGAGAGCGTATATTGCTTTATTTCGTTCATTTTATGAGTGATTTTATGGGCCACTGATTGGGCTGATGCAACTAATTTACGCTGATTTTGAGTTTACTTTTGTCATTCAGAAGGAAACTAAAAATCAGCCTAAATCAGTCGCATCCGTCCAATCAGTGGCCCATTCCAAAATTATTTTTCTAAAATAATATCCGTTACTGACCCACCCGCAGGTACCATCGGGAAGACATTTTCTTCTTTTTCGACCATAACGTGTAGCAAATAAGGTTCAGTTGATGCCAACATTTCAGCGACCGCCGCAATCAATTCCGACGACTTCGTAATTTTCTTAGCTTTCCAACCAAAACCTTCCGCAATCATGCAGAAATTCGGGTTTTTCAACTCCACTGACGAATAGCGTTTGTCAAAAAATAACTGTTGCCATTGACGCACCATACCGAGGTATTCGTTGTCCAAAATCACGACTTTTGCCGCTACGTCCCATTGCGTAAACATACCGAGTTCTTGTAATGTCATCTGAAAACCACCGTCGCCTATGAACGCTACGACCTGTTTTTCTGGAAACGCCAACTTCGTTCCGAACGCCGCAGGTAAGGCAAAACCCATCGTACCAGCACCGCCCGAATTAACCCATTGATTAATGTGTTGCCACTCGTAATATCGTGCGGTGTACATTTGATGCTGCCCAACATCGGCAACAATCAAGGCGAGTCCGTCGGTTTGTTTCGATACTTCGCGGACAACTTGGCCCATTTTCATCTCTTCGTCCGCAAAATCGACCCCCTCAGTATCCGACGTGTTTAACGCCTTTTTTATCACTTTTTCGTACTCAATCGCGTCGCACTTGCGAAATTCTTCAACCCAAGTCTTGTGTTTTCGATGTTTTACCAAAGGTAATAAGGCTTCCAAAGCCATTTTTACATCACAATTTATGGCAATTTCAGTCGTAACGATTTTCCCAATTTCGGCAGGGTCAATCTCGATGTGAATGATTTTGGCTTGCTTCGCAAAACGTGAGACATCGCCCGTCACGCGGTCGTCGAAACGCATACCGATAGCGATTAAAACATCACATTCGTTATTTTTGATATTCGCCCCGTAGCTGCCGTGCATCCCCAACATACCCGCATTCAAAGGATGCTGAACGGGCAAATTACCCAAACCATGCAGCGTATGACCAACAGGAATGCCCGTTTTTTCGACAAATTCCCGAAAAATTGCTTCCGCATCGGCAATTTGAACGCCGCGACCCGCCAAAATATACGGTTTTTTTGCCGCATTAATCAAGTCCGCCGCCGCTTTTACTGTCTCTGCTTTTGGTTTCGGATTCGGATGATAGCTCCGAACGACAGGATTGCGGGTGTATTCATAG
>JAYSRS010000030.1:0-20727 GCA_043720935.1 Saprospiraceae bacterium | reverse complement strand
CATTTTTTTGAATTAAAAATTAAGAATTAAAAATTAAGTGCAGGGCTTGTTCTAAATTTGCAGTGAAAATAGACCCCCCTCAGTATTTTTAGGTTTTGAGTGTCGGGTTTTGAGTTTTGAGTTTTGAGTTGCGGCGTAGCTGCAAAATCTCGGTAACACTGGATACATAAGTTCAATTTTTTTATGCGGTGTAACCGCCAAACTGCTTGTTTCGCGGTTACACCGCCGTTTTTAATTCTTAATTTTTAATTTTTAATTCAAAATAATGTCTGCAATAAACGTACAAACAATGGCGGTATTGGCCGCTTCCGACAAGCAACCTGAAATTCTGTTTTGGGTCGGCTGTGCAGGTAGTTTTGATGCGCGCGCGCAAAAAGTGACCAAGGCATTCTGCAAAATATTGAACGAAGTTGGGATAGATTTTGCTATTTTAGGCAACGAAGAGATGTGTACAGGCGACCCCGCACGTCGGGCGGGCAACGAATTTATTTTTCAGATGATGGCCTTACAAAACATCACAACGCTGAATATGTACAACGTCAAAAAAATCGTCACGGCCTGTCCGCATTGTTTCAACACCTTGAAAAACGAATATCCTGCCCTCGGCGGTCATTACGATGTGGTGCATCACAGTCAGTTTTTGCAACAATTGATTAACGACGGCAAACTCCACGTTCAAGGCGGTGCATTCCGAGGAAAGAAAATAACGTATCACGATTCTTGCTATATCGGCAGAGCAAACGGCGTCTATGAAGCCCCGCGTGAGGTGCTGCAAACCCTTGATTCTGAATTAGTTGAGTTGAAACGTTGCAAAACAAACGGCTTGTGTTGCGGGGCAGGCGGCGCGCAAATGTTTAAAGAAGATGAAAAAGGCGATAAGCGCATAAACGTCGAACGCGCCGAAGAAATTTTAGCTACCGATGCCACAATCGTCGCTGCAAACTGCCCTTTTTGTATCACAATGTTGCAAGACGGCATGAAAGCAAAAGACAAGCAAGACGATGTTATGATCTATGATTTGTCGGAATTGATTGTTCAAAGTAACGGGTGGTCGTAAGTGGGGTTTTGAGTTTTGGGTTTGTGGCGCAATACGCGGGTCGAAAACATGGAAAATTCGATTTATTTGAAATCCATTGGTTGCTCGATTGCCTTGTCTGATATTTACGAACATATTGTGTTCAAACCAATGAAAACAGGGCGTCGGCGGTTTTGATTCGTTTTTATACCCCCTCAGTCTTTTACTTAAAAAGCCTTGAAAACGCTAGTTTTCAAGGCTTTTTAAATTAATTAAACTAATATATGTTTGTCATGGTCGTCTTAAAATACCTAGTCTTCGCATGGGTTTTAAATCACCTGCGAAAACGAGGGTTGATAAAGCATAAGGTTTGATTTTTTCTTTACCCGCCACGAATACCTCTTTTTTGTCGAGACTGTGGAAAAGCACGATGCCGCCCAAAATATCTAAGTCGTTTGATTGTGGATTGCCCAACAAAACCCATTCATTGGGGTAGCGTTTTTTAATTTCATCAAAAGATAAATACAGTCCCATGATTCAGAATTTTCGACAAAAATACAGTTTTTATTTCAAAAATCGTATTTTATGCTCATTTTTACTTAAAAAGTGCAAATATACTGAGGGGTAATAAAACAAAATATTTTTTAAAAAAAATAACAAAAAGTTTTTTAGAATAAAAAAATATGTGTACATTTGCTTGTATTTACAAACATTGAAATAATCAACGTTATGAGACAATTCACTACACAAGTAAAAATTTTCGTATTTATTTTATTGAGCCTTTGGCTTTCGCCAAATAAAATTTTGGCACAACTCACCCTCGAAGCGACTTATCCGACAACGGATTTGCGCCGCATTCATCTCCCCGTTAGCGGTGAAAAATGGTTTTACGCCGATGATTCGACGCATAAAATTTATCTGTTCAATGCCAATCATACACCGTGGAAAACGGTCAATTATCCATCAGAACCAAACAAAACGGTGTCGCTTGATGCGATGAATATGCCCGTTTCTGAAACGACTTTTAACAGTGATACGCTGTTGGAATTTGTTTGGCGGTTTAAAGATTCAGAGGGTCGGCAATTTGTTAAAATTATGAACGAACGAGGCGCGTTGGTTTATGATTTTGGTCAAGGCATTAATGTGTTGACTGTCAATGAGTTATTAGATAATCCGACGAAGCTATTTGTTGAAAGTGGTAATTACGACCGTCAAAAAACAGCTATTTTCAGTCTGCCAAACATGAGGTTAGACACTATTTTCGACTATGCAGGTGATATGCAAAGGCGCAAGTTCACCTACGCGGGTGAGAAATTTTATTTTAAAAATAGGAACACTAATTTTCTTGAAATTTTGAATACTGACTATACGCGTTGGAAGGCGTTTAAAATTCATAAAACAAGGAATGGATTGAAAATTGAGGACGACATTTTCTTTGCAGATGATGGACTATTTACTTCGGATTCATCGGTAGGATGTATGCTGACTTATCGGTATAGCGATGAAGGGCCACTAAAAAAAATTGTTAGTGAGATAAGTTTAAATACTAAACTTATGTATGCCAATTCATATAGTCAACTTTGGCTCGACCAAAAACGAGGCCAACTAGACAAGCTATTTTTGATAAATCAAACAAATATTAATAGCACACCTAAATACGAAATATTCAGTTTATCTCGAATAAAAAAAGAAAAAACCCATTATAAATCCAACGTTGAACGCCTGTTGTTCAAAGCATTTGGTGCTAAATTTAGGACTTATACGGGGAACAATGAGGTACAATTATATGACACGCTTCACAATGAGTGGAAACTTATCAAACTGGAACCAACTTTTAACTTTGGAATTAACTATCATAATCCACCTCTCGTTTGCGATTCAATTGTAAACCAAGACACTTTGTTAGAAGCGATATGGATTGAGCGAAAAGATAGAGCCTCGAATCTTCGTATCACAACAGAAAACGAAACCAATTTAGCAACAATTCCTAATGCAAGTTATTTTCACGTAAGTAAGTTAGACAACTTGCCCAATAAACTCGTAACTAAAATGTCAAATGGTTTTAAAGATTTTGAAACAAAAGTCTGGCGTTTCAGCACCCGCACACCCGTGAGTGACCCCTCAGTACAAACGGCATTTGACGCGACTATTTCGCCAAATCCGTTTAGTAACTCCTTTTCAATCAATGTTTTAGCGCATGAGAGGCCCCTCAGTATTCGGCTGTTTAATGCCATTGGCGTACTTGTTTTTGCAGAAAAAATGACGACATCTAACGCCACATTTACGCCACCGAACGGCTTGCCACAAGGCGTTTATTGGTGTCAAATTTCCGATGGGAAAAGCCAGATTGTGAAAAAATTGGTCAAGATGAATTGAGGCTTTGCGAACCGAAATCATTAAATGTCATTTTTTTAATTTTCAATTGCGCTTGTTTTCTACCTTTGCAAAAGTCATCAAAATTTTATTCGGCGATTTTTGTTCACGATTTTATGTTTTTTGTTGTAAATAATTGATAATCAGTTTATTACAGGCTAAAAATTTAAAATTTGAAATTTAAAATCTGAAATTTCTTAATTAAAACGGACAAGCATGGTTTTTTTAGACTTTGAAAAACCGCTCGAAACATTGTACGAGCAATTGGAGAAAGTGCGGCAAATTGGCGAGCAAGGCGGTATTGAAGTGGGGCCGATGATTGCCGAATTGGAGCAAAAAATTAAAGAGAAAATCAAGGAGATTTACTCGAACCTAACGGGCTGGGACAAGGTACAATTGTCGCGGCATCCCGAGCGGCCTTACAGCCTTTTTTACGTGCAGCAGATGTGCGAAAAATTCATCGAAATGCACGGCGACCGCAACTTCGCCGACGACAAAGCGATTGTCGGTGGTTTGGGCGACATTGATGGTCAAACAGTGGTAATCGTTGGACATCAAAAGGGTATAAATATGAAAATGCGACAATATCGCAATTTCGGTATGGCCAATCCCGAAGGGTATCGAAAGGCATTGCGGCTGATGAAAACGGCTGAACGCTTTGGTTTTCCTGTTATATGTTTGATTGATACCCCTGGGGCAAACGTCAATGAACAAGCTGAAGAACGTGGACAAGGCGAGGCAATTGCTCGGAATATGATAGAAATGGCGCAACTCAAAGTGCCGATTATCTGCGTCATTATTGGTGAAGGGGCATCGGGTGGTGCGATTGGTATTGGGCTTGGCGACCGCGTTTTTATGCTTGAAAACACGTGGTATTCGGTCATTTCGCCCGAAAGTTGCTCGTCAATCCTTTGGCATTCATGGGATTACAAGGAGCAAGCCGCCGAAGCCTTGAAGTTGACTGCCGATAATATGTATGATTTTAAACTCATAGATGGCATCATTCCCGAACCTCTCGGCGGCGCACATACTGCCCCCGAAGAAATGGCCGCAACGCTTAAAAAACACATCAAAAAAGCCTTGGCCGAGCTAATGGCCATAAAAACAGACGATTTGATTGAGCAACGCATCGAAAAATACAGCCGTATGGGTGATTATGAAGTGTTAACGACCAATGATTTAGTGAATTAAAAATTAAGGAATTAAAAATTTATCACAATACCTATGTGTTTATTTAAACAATTGATTATCAATATTTTGTGTTGCAAATTTTCTGTCTCCTTAATTCAGTTTAAACCAATTTTTAATTCATAATTTTTAATTCATAATTTTTAATTTTTAATTTAGTTAAAACCATGCTATATCAACATTTTAGAGGCACAGGCGTTGCCTTAATCACGCCTTTCAAAGCCGATTTTTCGATTGATTGGGAAAACCTAGAACGGTGCATCGAACACGTGATTGCCGACGGTAAGGGCGTAGATTATATCGTCTCGCTCGGCACAACGGGCGAAGCAATTACGCTATCTAGCAAAGAATGTCAACAAATTTTTGATTTTACGGTCGATAAAGCAAACAACCGCGTGCCTGTCGTGGCGGGTTGGTTTGGGTCTAATTCGACGGCGCATTTGTTGGAACGCTTACAAAATGTGGATTTACGCCGTGCTGCCGCCGTTTTGTCAAGCTCTCCCGCTTATAACAAACCGACGCAAGAAGGGCTTTTTCGGCATTACGTCGAGGTGGCAAAAGTATCGCCCGTTCCCGTGATTTTATACAATGTTCCAGGCCGCACGTCGTCTAATATGCTGCCTGAAACAGTGTGCCGTATTGCAGAATTAAGTAATAAATTTGTCGGTGTCAAAGAAGCGTCTGGCAACCTCGTTCAAGCACAATATTTGATAAAACACCGCCCTTCCGAAGAGTTTTTAGTCATTTCTGGTGACGACCAAATCTCTTTGGGTATGGTTGCTTGCGGTGGCGATGGCGTTATTTCGGTCATTGCAAATTCGCATCCCGTTGAGTTTTCAAACATGATTCAAGCAGGTTTTGCGGGTGATTTTGCAAAAGCCCGTTTTCTGAACGACAAATTGCACGACGTGCATCCGTTGTTATACGCCGAAGGTAATCCCGTTGGCATCAAGGCAGCGATGTCTATTTTAGGCTTGTGTGCCAATGAGTTACGTTTGCCATTAGTGCCAATGTTGGGCGGAAATTATGATAAATTGAAGATAGAAATGGAAAAAGCGGTGGCTTACGTCGCTTAAAAAAATAATTTTACCCCCTTAGTATTTTTGCTAAAAAGCCGTTCCAACATCGCGTTAGAACGGCTTTTTTAGTGAAAATACTGAGGGGGGGGAACATTATTTTATTTACTTAAAAAATCCTCCGTCAAGTCGCGCCATAAGGTGTGATAATGATAAATCCCACCGTCTCGATTGGTAAATTCGATAATAAAATCGGCAGTTTTTATTGAATAATAGTGCAACTCATTGGCGTTCAAAGTGCCTTGCCATGTAAATATGATGCTGTTTTTATTCGCCAAAACGCGTTTTACTTTCTCTTGTGCCAAAAGCGGCGTTAGGTTTTCGACCCACGTGCGGATGATGTTTTCTACCAAAATCTGCTGTTTAGGCGTCATTTCGGTGAATTTTACGCCTTTTTTATCGGCCAAATGCGCTTCCTTTCCCACTTGTGTCATTACGTCAGCGTCTTTCGGATGCGTACTCACAAGGGCTTTTTTCTTCATATCATCGCTCAAATCGTTGAATAATTGATTGCCAAAATCATTTTCTTCAAACATCACGTAAGTACCCGCGTAAGCCCCCGTCGTCATTAAAGCGGGGTTGATGCCAACAAACATCGGCGTACACGTCACACCTTTCGGTGCGTGCGTAAAATTGAGCGAAATGTGGTGGCCTTCAAATTTCCAAGCCCACGTTTTGTTTTTATTAGGCGTGCCAAAAATCGTTAACCAATAGTTTTTATTGCCGTAACGTTGTGCCAAAACAGTGTCCGTTTTCATCAAACGGTCGTGAATTCCTTGGTCAAATTGAATGATGAACAGCATTTTTTGATAGCCTTGCGCGCTCAACACAGTTCGCAGAAGTCTATGAATACCAATATGTTGTGTATCAGATAAATCTTTAAACTGAATGCCGTGACGTGTCACTTGGCCCATCGGCACATTGTCCCATTTCTGTCTTGATGTATCGCTAAACGTAAGATTGGCGACCGCTTTTTGAGTAGGCGTTAACAGTTCCAAAAAGGCATTCGCTGCCTTCAAAGTTGCCGTTTGGTCGAAATTGGTTTGACTAAAAATGAGAGAAGCATTAAGCAATAAAAACAGCGTGATAAATAGATTTTTCATTGTAAAGAGCGTAAAAAATGATGAATGGTAAATGATGATAATAAATTTACAGACGATTGATTAGGTGTCAGACCCTATGAAATGTGTCGATTTTAAAGACGTAATAATTTGATTACCAATAGTTTAAGCATTGAATAATGCATCTTTGCAGCAGTTTTCGCTTATGTATTCCCCCAAAATAATGCTCAAAAGAAGGGTTGTTTTGGCAAAAAAAATTACTTTTGTGAAAAATAAGAAAATTTCAAATTTCAAGTAGTCCTTTTTGAAATCTGAAATCGTTTAAATTTGAAATAAAAAAGATTATTCAGACTTTTTGCCAAATAAAAATTGGTCAACTTTTGAAAAAATGACAGAACTCGAACTCCGTTTGTCGCCCACCGAGGCGCATGATACCGCCGCTTGTCGCCGCGCTGCTGCTCATAAATTGGGCATTTCCGAAGCCACTATTTCCGATTTTCAGATTCTCCGTCGCTCGATTGACGCCCGAGGCCGCGACGCCGTTTTTCAGTTGCGTGTAGCCGTTTTTACTGAGGGGGGCACTTTTTTGCCCGAACCTGCTTTGTTGGCACAATTACAAAATGTGGCCGAAAAGTCGCGTGTATTAATTGTTGGGGCAGGGCCAGCTGGGTATTTTGCGGCTTTAGAACTCATCGAATTGGGTTTAAAACCCGTCATTTTTGACCGAGGAAAAGACGTCCGAGCGCGCCGCCGCGACCTCAAAGCGATTCAGCAAGACGGCACGGTTAATCCGCATTCCAACTACTGTTTTGGCGAGGGTGGGGCAGGGACATATTCCGATGGAAAATTATATACGCGCAGCCATAAACGCGGCTCAATTGAGAAATCCCTACGTTTATTTGTTGAACATGGCGCAAAATCGGATATTTTGATGGATGCACATCCGCATATTGGCTCGAACAAATTGCCGCAAGTCGTCCAAAATATGCGCGAAACGATTGAGCATTTTGGCGGCGAAGTCCATTTCGACAGCTTCGTAACGGACTTTATACTGAGGGGGTCAAAAATTTTAGGCGTCACGACGAATGGTAAGACCGAACATTTTGGCGAAGCCGTTATTCTCGCCACGGGCCATTCCGCGCGTGATATTTATTATTTATTGCATAAAAAAGGGATAAAAATCGAGGCAAAACCCTTCGCTTTGGGGGTTCGCATTGAGCATCCGCAGACGCTCGTGGACGCCGTTCAGTACAAAACGCCGAAGCGCGGCGAACTGTTACCCGCCGCCTCTTACAGCCTTGTGAGCCAAGTCAACGGGCGCGGGGTGTTTAGTTTTTGTATGTGTCCTGGTGGTTTGGTCGTTCCTGCTTCGACTGCCCCTGGCGAAATCGTCGTCAATGGAATGAGCATGAGTCGCCGTGATTCAGAATATGCGAACTCGGGAACGGTCGTGGCAATTGAGTTAGAAGACTTGAAAAGCTTTGAAAAGCACGGTGTTTTTGCCGCATTAGAATTTCAGAAATCCGTCGAGCAAGCCATGTTTTCCGCAGGAGACGGTTCACAACGCGCGCCCGCTCAACGGCTTACAGATTTTGTAAATCGTAAAATATCAACTGATTTGCCGCCGACTTCGTATATTCCAGGATTGCTGTCCGCACCGATGCACCAAATTTTACCCCCCTCAGTATATAACCGTTTGCGGGGCGGTGTCGTCGAATTTGGTAAAATGATGAAAGGATATATGACCGATGAAGCCAATGTGATTGGTACAGAAAGCCGCACGAGCGCGCCCGTTCGCATTCCCCGCAACGCAACGACGCTCATGCATGACGACGTTCAAGGTTTTTTCCCTTGCGGCGAAGGAGCGGGTTACGCGGGTGGCATCATTTCGGCGGCAATGGATGGGCAGAATGTTGCCAAAGCAGTGTCGAAATTTTTGGCCGAAAAATGAAGCAATGGTCCACTGATTGGACTGATAGAGCTGATTTACACTGCTTTTTAGTTTCCTTTTGTCCATTCAGAAGGAAACTAAAATCAGCGTAAATCAGCCGCATTAGTCCAATCAGTGGGCCATAAAATCTCAATTGTTGTAACCCAACAACCTATTTATTCGTAAACCATTGATTCTCAACTTTAAATTTAAAAATCACACTATTCAATTTGTATTTATGAAAGACATTATGGACTTAATCGGACGCTTTTTGATGTCCGTTATTTTCTTTTTTGAGGCTTACGACAAGATTTTTTTTATGACCAACACCAAGCACACCATGACAAAATTGGGTACTGAGTGGGGTCAAAATTGGTTACTCCACAACCAAGATAATTGGATTTATGCCGTCGGTTTTTGCTTGATTTTGGGCGCAACACTCCTGCTTTTTGGCTATCGTGTCGGGTTTGGTGCGTTTTTAATCCTTTCTTACTGGATTCCTCTGACCTTCATGCTCAATCAATTTTGGGACTACCCTTACGCGCACGAACATCGCCGCGACGTGGCGTTGCATTTCATGAAAAACATCGCCATCGTCGGCGGTTTGCTCACGCTCTACGCTAATGGGACGAGCCGTTACAGCGTTAAACGGCTTTTAGCCACAACCCGCGTTTCTAAGTTTTGAGTTTTGGGTTTGGGGTTTTAGGTTTCGTGAACTCAAAACTCAAAACTCAAAACTCAAAACTCAAAACTCAAAACTCAAAACTCAAAACTCAAAACCTAAATCTCAACGTTTAAAACCGTATAAAATACAGAGGAGACCGTTTTTTCAAATAAATAAAAAAAGAATCGTAAATTTTATAGATTTGTTTTCTACCATAATATACTAATTGGCTATATTTGCGCTTCAAACTAAAAATCTCAACAATATTTTCTTAACCAACTATTGTAAACTGCGCCTATGAGAGCTGTCATTGTAGAGGACGAGATTTCAGGCATGCGCCATCTCAAAAATCTCTTAGCAAAACATTGCGAACACATTGAGGTCGTTGCGACGGCAGAAGATGTGGAAGGGGCGTTGACGATGTTCAACGCGCCTGCGGTTCAACCCGATGTGGCATTTTTGGACATAAGTCTGCCCGACGGACTCATTTTTCAAGTGCTGAATCAGCTTGAAAATATCAATTTTGACATCATTTTCGTCACTGCTTTCAAGGATTTTGCCATCAAAGCGTGCGATTATGGCTCAATTGGTTATATTATGAAACCAATTGATACCGACGAGCTAAAAGCGGCGGTGTCGCGCATTCGGGCGGGCAAAACGGGCAAGACAAAAGAACGGCTTGACGTTTTTTCGGGTCATTATAACAATCCAAATGCGTTTGGAAAAATGAGCGTTTCGGCGGTTGATGGTATTTATTTTATTAATATCAAAGACATTTCGCGCATCGAAGCCGAGGACAATTACTCCCATATTTTTACGCATCAAGGCGAGCGCATGACCGTCGCAAAAACCATAAAAAGTTACGAAGAACTGCTTTCGGGCGTCAATTTTTTCCGCGTTCACAAGCGACATTTGGTGAATTTGAACTTTATGAGCAAATTTATGAAAGGCGATAGCTTAGTTGTGATGGACGATGGTATGAAAATCGAAGTCTCGCGCCGTCGGCGTCCACAATTTATGGAACTCATGAAACGCTTGCAAGAGGGCATTCAAGAGCTTTAAAATATCAAAAGCTTTCAGATTTCAAAAGTTATTGCGAGGCACGAAGCAATTAAATTTCAAAGATTTCAAATTTTAGGGGGAATTTAAAATCTTTGAAATCTGAAATCTCTTGAAATTTGTCTAAAAATACTGAGGGGGTAAAGTATTTTTGGAATACAATAATTTTTAAATATTTTCAAGATTTTTTTAACAAAACTTTACGGCAAATGCAACTAAAACTGGAGAAGTTACGTAAATTTTAGGCAACAAGCACTTCAAGAATTGTATCCTCAATTCTTAATGATTTCTAAAGCTAAATTTATTCTAAAATTTAAACTTCTGATTCTTAGGGTATTAGATATATACGAAAATATGCTGTTAAAATGACGCAAATTATTTTGACATTTTATTTTGCCCATTTCAGAAATAATCCTACTTTTATCCAGTTAAATCGCACAGCCCATGTTTCATTCGACCACACTTTTCAGTAGAGACCATCACTTACTATACACGAATTTTACAAAATCCAATACTATGGAAGACAAAAAAGTAGGCTTGCAGCCTACACACGGCGCCAGAAGTTTAGCAGACTTGAAAAAGGAGCTGCAAGAACTTAACACCAGAGATTCACTGTCCGTAACGGGCGGCAGAACGGTGGAAAAAGACAGATGGAATACGCATTGCGGGGGGATTGTACCGCAATAATTAAGCCTCCTATTTGTCACATCATATAAGTTTTAAAACATATCGGGAGATAAGCCAACGGGCTTGTCTCCCGTTAGTGTTTGCGGGTGTATGGGTTTTTAAAAAAAACTCTTGGAGGGTTTTAGATTCTCCAAGAGTTGAGTAGCCAATTAATAAATTGTTGGTTATCAATTATTTATGCTCAATTCATCGGCTGTTGCTGTTCAGACACCCCCTCAGTATAACGCACTAAAATGACTTTTTTTTAAATATTAATCGCCAAAAATCTAAATTTAATCCAAAAAAAAGGCGATTTCAGAAAGAAGATTTTACTTTCGCTTCATTAAAAAATCATTATTTATTTCATCAAATTTTTAAAAATCAAAACAATATGGCTCTTCTTGACGATTCTCAGGAAACAAAAAATACAGTAGAAGTTTCTTTTATGCCCACAGCTCAAAAATGGGGCCTTTATCTCACCGCAGGTTCGGTTATTTTTACGATTCTATTGTCCATTATCGGCTTCAATTTCACAACTATGGGGTCTTTTTTGACGTACAGCTTGCTGATTTTTGTGGTTGCAATTGGTCTGCAAATCACTTTTGGCGTTCTTTCTATCCGCGAGCACCGCACCAATTTAGGCGGTTTTATTGACTTTAAACAAGCGTTTATCGTCTGTTTGGTCACTTTTTTGATTAGCCTTGTTTTAGGTTCTGCCTTCAATTTTGTTTACAATACCTACATCAATCCTAGTTTTTTGGATGGCATGAAAGAAAGCCTTGTTGCTCTATTTGACGAAGCAAATGTGCCAGAAGCGAGCCGCGATGATGCTATGAAAGGCATCGAAGCTGGTAAAACCATTGCAGGAACGCTCAAAAATATGGTATCGGGTACAATTATGAGTGCCATCGTTGCGGCAATTATGGCCGCGATTATGAAAAAAGCACGCCCAATGTTCGGATAAATCATCAGTGATGGGCTATGATTTCTAAACGATGAATTTTTAGACCCCTCAGTATTTTCATTTAAAAAGCCGTTGCGATTGGATTCGCAACGGCTTTTTAAATGAAAATACTGAGTAGTGCGTTTTATATATTTTCAGAATTTAGAAATATCGTAAGTTATTGATTATCAACTTGACGCGGGTTTTAAACTGGCGTTAGGTTTTTCTAAAAATATATAAAACGCACTACTGAGGGGTAAAAAATTTCAAATTTCAAACACGTCAAATTTCAAGCGTAAAACCCGACATCCCAAATCCGAAACCCGAAATCCCTCATGGTTTCACTTTAATTTTCCATTTTTCAAGGTTCAAACACTCTCTATACATCGGGTCAATTTGGATAAATGTTGAGGCGGCTTTGTTTTCAATCCATTTTACCAAGGCCCCGCTTTTCTTTTGTTCGACCGTCGCCAACGAAATTTTGTTATAGTCGGTCAACAAATTGGCTTTGTGTGGCGATGTTTTCAACAACAATTTGATGATGCGGTAGTATTTTTCACCCGTAGGCAACGAAATTTCCATCGGCTTGCAAACGGTATTTACCTTCATGGAGTCAATCGCAAAATACGTATCGGGGTCTAAATCCCGCGTTTCAAACGTATTGTTGCCGCTTGAAGGGTTCGTCATCCGTCCGTCAGAGTGGTAGCTTTGCGTCGATTTGTCGCCAAAATTCTTCACGGCCTTTGAAAATGGCAATGAATCACGTAAAACTGCCGTGCGTACCGAGTCGAGCGTATGTTTGGCGAGGGCAATATCTTCGTCCGTAATTTGCGCTTTTACGAGGATATGCCGCGTATGAATCGTGTTACCTCGGCGTTCGATAAGTTGCAAAATGTGAAAACCAAATTCCGATTCAAACACTTCGGACAACTGTCCTGCGTCGAGTTTATAGGCCGTGGCTTCAAATTCTGGAACGAATTTGCCGCGTTTTGCCCAGCCTAAATCGCCGCCTTCACGACCCGACCCAGGGTCTTCCGAAAACTTCTTCGCCAAGTCTTCAAATGGTATTTTGCCATTCACGATTTGGTCGCGGATGCCTTGGAGTTTCTCTCGAGCCAAGCGTTTTTGAACGTCATTTGCCTTGGGTTTGAGGATAATTTCGGCTAATTCAACTTCTTGATTGAAATAAGGCAAACTGTCTTTTGGAATCGCGTTGAAAAAAGCCCGTACTTCCGAGGGCGTCACCGATACGTCGGACAGAACCTTGCTACGCATTTTTTCCGACATCAACTGGTCTTTCATATCATCGCGCATTTGCGTTTTCATCGCTTCAGGAGACTGACCGTAGTAGGCCACAAATTGGTCAACGTTGCCGTTCATGTATTCCAAAATGCGGTCAAAACGCGAGTTCAATTGTGATTCAACTTCTTCTTCTTTGGGGTACAAAGAGTCAATTTTGGCTTGATTGACAAGCAATTTGTTCACCAAAATTTGGTCAACGACCATGCATCTATAGTTGGCTGGTAAGTTAGCGCGTTGCTCTTTGGCTGCCGCTAATTGCTCTTCTACTTCCGATAACAGGATGTATTCGTCGCCGATACGCGCCACAACTTTGTCCATCAATTCACGCGTTTGCGCTTGTGAAGCAAGGCTCGAAAGGGTCAAAACGACAAATAAAAATAATTTTTTCATATTTTATAACTCTTTTAAAATCAATTTTTTATAACTAACTAATGTGACGCAATGGGCCACTGATTTGACTGATTTGACTGATTTGACTGATTCACACTGATTTTTTTGAGTAACTCTCCAAGGGTTATAAACCCTTGGAGAGTTGCGACAGAAGAGACAATTTGTTATACACTTTTTTTTTCTATGCGCATTTCTAAAAAAAAAATCCTTTTAAATCAGTCGCATTCACCCAATTAGTGGCTCATTTTAGCCCCCTCAGTATAAATCACGTTTTTATGCTAAAAAGGCTATTTTCACTTTTCACTTTTCACTTTTCACTTTTCACTTTTCACTTTTCACTTTTCACTTAATAATTGTATATTTTTACGTTGTTTTTACGCAACTCCGTGTCGTACATTTCTTGCTTTTTCTTTTCCAATAACTGAATTTTTCGGCGGTGTAGGATGTATTTTGAGGCTTGTGCGCGGATGAAAGACAACGGCGCAATTTCTTGTTTGTTCATAACGCCGAGGGCGCGGAAAAAATACTGCGCTTCTTCGGTTTTTAAAGTCAATTCTTTACCTGTCGAAATATTGTCAGACGTCAAAGTACCTTTTGGCAACATCGCCACAATGTCATCAGCGCGTGTCCAAACGGAGTCTTCAAAGATGTAATTTTTAGCATTTTTTTGGGCGTAAGCTTGTAGTTTCTTCAAATTATCGCCCGATTTTGGCGAATTCCACCATTTGTTGAGGCTGTCAATTTGTTCCGTCGGTCGCCCAACTTTTAGAAAATAGCAACGAACAATCGGCGTTTCGAGTTGGTATTGCTCCTTATTTTTTTGATAAAATTCTGTTAATTCCCCCTCCGTAATCGCGGTATCCAAGCCGATTTGAGTCAATTGTTCCTCATAATTGCTCAAAATCAGCGATTCACGGTATTTTTTAACCAATTCATCCAAGTTCAATTCCTTTGGCACATTGCGCTCAGCTTCCGACATAATCACCTGTTCTCGAATCCAACGGTCTGAAAAGGCCGTGACGACTTGCTGACTGTCTTGACGCGTCGCATTTTCGGGAAACATCCCATCTAAATCGCTTAAATACAACGACCGATTATAAACCGTCGCAACGAGGCGATTGCTGCCTGAGGCGTCGGTCTTTTTTCCGCAAGCCACAATTGTTGCCATCAAAATAAGAGAGGAAATAAGGTTTTTCACGCGTAAGTTTTAGTTTGAAAAGAAGAACTTTCCAAGGGTTTTGAACCCTTGGAAAGTTGTAAGTAATTTAAAATCAATTATTTGTAAAAAGTACCTCTCCGTATTTTGCTGTTTTTTAACTAAAAAACTCGAAATACGGAGGGGGCTAAAAATTCATCATTCATCGCTCATCATTTCTTAATGATGCTGTTTAAAACGTCTTGTTTTATATCAACTTTAAACCGTTTTGACAAATCTTCCATCCATTGTTTTTCCAAAAATTCTTGGTAATCGGCCACGACATAACCACGGGCTTCTTTCAAGGATTTGGCCGAAACGGGTAGAATTTTTTCTACTTTTTGGAACGTCAACGCGTCTTTTACTGAGGGGGTAATAACTACCCCTGCTTTCCAATTTGCCGCGTCAAAAATTTTCAATTTGCTGCGTTCCGACGTTTCTTCTTGGAATTTGACGTATTCGCCCTTGGTATTAAACTTTTTCAATACTTTTTGAGCATTATTTTTCGCCGCGAACGCTTTGATTTTGTCCAACATCGGTTTCAACGTATCGCTGACGGTGTAAGAAACAATTGATGCACGTTCTTCCCACTGATAGCGGTTTTTGTTGTCGGCATAAAATTTATCCAAACCAACCGAATCTTGCGACGCTTTGTCCCAAACGTTTTGCTTAATGGCCTCAAAAAGCAAAATACCTTCCTCATATTCACGCATCAAATTGCGGAAATCGGGATATTTTCTATCCAATTGCGTTTCTTCGTAAGCCAGTGCTTTGTCGTTCAAAAACTCAGTGTACAATTGATTCGCAACATTTTTCGCATTGTTGTTATATTGCGCCGCGTAATTGATGCGGCGATTGCTATTTCCTGCCAACCAATCAGCAAAATCTGCCGTAGTCTGCGCGTTTTCTGCACCAAAAGTTAATAATTTTTCAGTAGCTAAGGTCGGTTGACGCCAAGAATAGGTCAAAAACGTAGAGTCCAAGCTGGCAATAAAACGGTCTTTTACGGCAGGTACTTCTTTCATACCCGATTCTTTTTTAATCCGTTCAACCATCGCTACCCGCGCCAATTCGTAGCGTTGTTCCCGCTGAATTTGCGCTTTTAAACGTGATTTCATCGCCTCAAGCGGCTGAATGCTTTTGCGTTCGCGGCGTTTGATGATGTGCCAACCGATTGTTGATTCAATTGGCCGCGAAAATTCGCCATCTTTTTCAATGCGGAAAGCCGCATCTTCAAACACAGGTTCGTAGCGACCGATGCCAAAAACGCCTAAATAACCTGCTTTCGGAGCTGAATTTTCGTCTTCTGACAATCTTGTTGCCATGTCGTCGAAGTTATTTTGCGTTTTCAACACCGTATAAATGCTGTCAATCCGCGTTTTAGCGTCAAGTTGGTCAAGGCCACCTTTTTTCTTACGTATTAATATGTGTGCCGCTTCTACTTCGCCACGTGCTGCACGTGAATCGTTTACTTTAATAATATGATAGCCCATTGGCGTCCGAAGTACGCCACTTGTTTTGCCAACAGCCGTTTCAAACATCGCGTTTTCGAGCGTATAAAAACCGTCGGGCAACATAGCAGTCAAAAAGCCAATTAAGCCACCAGTTGCGTTGGTGTTCTTGTCTTCCGACTCCTTCACGAGCGACTCAAAGGTCGCACCACCTTGCAATTTTTTATAAATGCCTTGAATTTTCATCCAAGCTGCTGCCGTGTCTTTCGGATTAATCGCCACCAAAATATGACTGATAGACACGTCTTTTTGCATACGGTCGTGGGCTTCTTTGATTAATTTGTCGGTCACTTCGCGGTCAGTCAAATAGCTATCGGCAAGTTGACGGCGATAGCCCGCGAGTTCTTCTTGAAGGGATGGAATGGTGTCCAATTGCATTTCCTTAGCACGGGCGACTTTCATCTTGAATTTTGTATATAAATCCAAGTATTCCATCACCGAGGCTTTGCTAAAATCGGCTTTATTGCCGTTGGTTTTTGCATAAATATAGTTAAATTCTGAAACCGTCACGGGTTTTCCGTTAACAGAGAAAAGCGTCGGGTCGATTTGCCCAAAGGATTGTGCCGCCAAACTAACCACGGCGACGAGTGTGAACAAGGCTTTTTTCATCTTGCTTTCGATTGACAATTTTTTTTTACAATGAATCAATTTCAAAAAATCAAATTTCAGATGTCAAATTTCAGACTCCAAACGCTGTAATTTAACGCTTGAAATTTGAAACCTTTGAAATTTGAAATCGCTAAACGCCTTTTGAAACCAAAAATTTCAAAAAAGCGACGCAAAACTACAATTTATCGGCAAAGTAGAAAACCTTTCTGTAGGTCAAAAATGCTTTTTCTAAATCAATCAAATTTTTCTAATAAAATTTCGGAATTATCGGCTTTATGTCGCAAAATAGTAAATGATGTCTTATTGCGGCGTAGCTGCAAAATCTTGGTAATAATTAAGGCCAAAACGCTGTTTTCTAAGCGGTGTAACCGCTAAACCGTTTGTTTTGCGGTTACACCGCATTGTAAAACGCCTGCTCAATGTTAGTATTACCGAGATTTTGCAGCTACGCCGCAATGAGACACCCCCTCAGTATTTTGCGACATAAAGCCGACAATTCCGTAATTTTAACTGTTTTGGCTGTAAAATAACTCTCCAAGGGGCATAAATCCTTGGAGAGTTGCGACAGAAGAGACAATTTGTTATACACTCAAATAATTTTGTCCGCCCACTTATCTTCTTAATTGCTTAACAAAACCTAAAAATTGGTTCAGTTTTGAAAAAATCTCAAATTAGACTTTACTTTTGCCCCTTACTACGTTTTGGCACACGTTTTTTTTAACGTGTGCCAAAACGCATGACATCGCAAAAAGTGTTGGTCATTATTTTCTTTCAAAATTAAAAAAAACTAGACGGCCATGCTAACACTAGAACCCATTGAAAAAAGAAGCGGATTGACCCGCGATATATTTCTAAGAGACCATTTGGCCCCGTTAAAACCCGTCGTTTTTACGGATTTAATGGACAATTGGGCAGCAAAAACGGAATGGACAATTGACAATTTGAAACGCAAATACAGTCATTTCAAAGTCCCCGTCGTCACTCCAAATTACTCAAAACCGGGTAAAGGCTACATGGAACCAGAGCTATACATGCCTTTTGGCGAATATCTGACGCTCATGGAACGCGGTAAAATGTCCTACCGCATCTTTCTTTGGAACATCTTTCGGCAAGCCCCCGAAATGGTTAATGACTTCGTGTTGCCAACAATTATGGACGGTTTCTTGCGCGATTTTCCGTATATGTTCTTCGGTGGCGAAGGCTCAGTCACGCCGATGCACTTCGACCTCGATTTAAGCCACGTTTTTCTGAACCAACTCCACGGGCGTAAACGCGTTGTATTGTTCTCGCATGAGGATTCAAAAAAATTGTACCACCACCCCTACACTGTTGCGAGTTACGTGAACATCAACAAGCCCGATTATGAAAAATATCCCGCCCTTGCGACGGTAAAAGGTTGGGAAACCATCCTAAACCCAGGCGAAACGGTGTTTATTCCAACGGGTTTTTGGCACTACATCGAGTACGTTGACGGCGGTTATTCCATCGCCCTACGTGCCAATGAGAGTTACACGCGGCGCGTGAAAGGGGCGTATCAAATCGCTAAACACTTTGTCGTGGACAAAAGTATGAACAAAATTTTGGGGTCAAGATGGCGTATAATAAAGGAAAAAATGGCTAAACGCCGCGCCGAAGAATTGGTTTAAAAATTTATAAAAATGACAATAAAATATTTCTATTTTCTCTTGATGCTGCTCATTTCGACGGCCTCTTGCACGGCTCAAATTGAGGTTTTGAGTGCAACAAAAGGCAACACAGGACATCGGGGCATCCTCCCGCGTGATGAAAACGGCAATCACATTGAGCCGCCAAAAGGACGAGACTATTACAGCCTCGAAATGAAAACGAAAGGGGCTTGCACGGTCGAATTATTGAATTTGACGGTCAAAACCAACGAAGGGAAAATTTTGACAATGGTGCCGATGTTCACCGATGGTGACCGTAAAAAAAACAAAATGACTGTTGAACAAGTCTTTTATGTGCGCGCTGAAATTGACGAAACAGCCAAGGCTACAAAGCAAATTTTGAAGGTAGAAGGATTACTTAAAGTGAGAATTAACGGCAAAATGAGAACTTTGCCCGTCGAAAAATTCACACTAACTCTGCCACACTAACACCTCATAAACGGTCGAAAGGAGGTGCTTTCGACCGTTTATTTTTTGGCTAAAGAGTTGAAAATAAATAAATAACTGATGTTATGCAATGGCACACTGATTTGAGCGATACGACTGATTGACGCTGATTTTTTTCTATAAGCATTTACTTTAAAAAAAACTTTTAAATCAGTCGTATCTCTCAAATCAGTGTGCCATTTTAGCCGCTTGCCTAACATGAGTAAAGAACACAATTTGGATTCACAACACCTAGACAGTCATTCGTTTACAAATTCATCATTCATTATTTCCTAAGTTATTGATTATCAATGCAGAAATCAATTATTACGCTTTGCGTTATTGCCCTCGTGTCGGCTTGTACACCCCCTCAGTATATTGCCCAAAAATCGCTTCAAACGGGCATTACGACCACTCAAAAAGTCGCCAAACGGCCTAAAAATATCATCCTTATGATTGGCGACGGCATGGGCTTGGCGCAAGTGACGGGCGGCTTGTACGCCAATAACAATAAACTCAATTTGGAACAATTTACGACGATTGGCCTCCATAAAAACTATCCCGACGACGATGAAGATGGCTTGATTACGGACTCGGCGGCAGGCGCAACGTCCTTCGCCTGCGGCGTGAAAACCTATAATGCAGCGATTGGCGTCGGCGTGGATTCGTTGCCACGCACCACGATATTGGAACTCGCCGAGCGCAACGGTTTGGCAACGGGTTTGGTGGCGACTTGCAATATTCAACACGCCACACCTGCGTCGTTTATTGCGCATTGTAAAAACCGCGCTTTGTTTGAAGACATTGCGCTCGATTTTTTGAAAACGGACGTTGACTTATTCATCGGCGGCGGTAAAAAACCGTTCGACGACCGCAAAGATGGCCGCAATTTGCTCGACGAATTTAAGAAAAAGGGCTATTACATCAACGATTGGACACAAGCCGACCTCGATACATTAACCCTTCCGACAAACCAAAATGTTGGTTTCTTAACCGCTAATTTACAGCCTTTGATGGCCACACAAGGCCGCACTTATTTACCTATCGCATCAGAAAAAGCGTGTAATTTCCTAGAAAAACGTTCAAAAAAAGGCTTCTTTGCCATGATTGAAGGCTCTCAAATTGATTGGGGCGGCCATGCAGGTGATACGGATTACATCATCGGCGAAATGTTAGATTTTGATAAAGCGATTGGCAAAGTCCTTGATTTTGCAAAACGCGACGGCAACACCCTCGTTATCGTTACCGCTGACCACGAAACGGGTGGTTTCTCGATTTTGAAAGGCTCAAAAATGGGCAAAATCATCGGCGGTTTTGGCGACCCTTACAATGAAAAAACGAAGTCGCGCTACCATACAGGCGTCATGATTCCCGTCTATGCTTTTGGGCCGGGTGCGGAAGCCTTCGGTGGGATTTATGAAAACACGGCGATTTTTGATAAGATGAAAGCATTATTCGGGTTTTAAAATAGTTTTGAGTTTTGAGTTACGGGTTTTGAGTTATTCGTGACTCAAAACATACCCCTCAGTATTTCTGAGTGCATAACAAATTTACTTCTTTTTATTGTGTCCCAACTCTCCAAGGGTTGCAAACCCTTGGAGAGTTGGGAGTTTAAAGACAATTTGTTATACACC
>JAYSRS010000029.1:0-6806 GCA_043720935.1 Saprospiraceae bacterium | reverse complement strand
ACAAGCTGCCTCCTTAAAAAATCTTTTAAAGGGCGTCTTTTTCGCGCAGCGAAAAACAGCCCGTAAAATACGCTTTTATTTATTTCACATTCCTTAGGGAATTTGTAAAAAATAACTTACTTGCTTTTACAATCGGGGAAGGATTGAATGTGAATAACCGTAGGTGCAACCTACGGAAAGATAAAAACGGGCTTCACAACTCCGATAGAGTTGAGCGTTGATAAGTTATATTCTAAATGCGGCGTAGCTGCAAAATCTCGGTAATGCTCAACGCAACAACGACTTTTACCGTGCGGTGTAACCGCAAAACAGCATGTTTGGCGGTTACACCGCATAAAAAATTGAGCTTCGGGCAATATTACCGAGATTTTGCAGCTACGCCGCAATCAGACCTACAAATATAACTTATCAACGCTCGACTCTAAAACCTACGGTTATTCACATTCAATCCCTTCGAGATTTTGGGTAAGTTAAATTTTACAGATTCCCTTACTAATTAATTGAAACTCCTGGAGGGTTTTGAACTCTCTAAAAGTTAAGCTCGATGCGTTTATACTGAGGGGTATAGATTTAGTAAATCTTTCAGATTTTACTAAATCTTCTTACCCTTCTTACCTTAAAACGGTGACGAACTGCTTAATAATCTTTGCTTCATTTCTAAACGTCGTATAATGTACAACGCAATTATACACCCCTTCTTGCACATCGCGCCCAACGTTGTTTATCTTTCCATTCCATGAAAAAGCGGGATTTTTGCTTTGAAAAATCACTTCTCCCCAACGATTTGTAAGCGTAATTGTAAAATTTTTCATGGATTCGTAATAGCCCACGCCTGTAAATTCGTCGTTTAGGCCATCGAAATTAGGGCTAAATGAGTTCGGTAAAAAGTAAGAAATGAACGGCTCGACGTAGATGCTTTTAGACATCGTATCGGCGCAACTAAACGTATTAGCGACTATCAATTGTAGGTTAACAAAACCTGTATCTTTAAAGGTGTAAGTCGGGCTTTTCAAGGTAGAATAGCCTTGATTGCCCAATGTCCATGACCAATTTGTTACGTCGGCGGACGATAAATCGGTGAAACGGACGACGTTTTGACGGATATTGACCGCTTTTGGCGTGAAATCAAAGTCGGCTTTTGGCTTAGAATAAATCGAAATGCCCCCCCTCAGTATTTGACTGATTTGGCAGCCTATTGCATTCGCCACGGTTAGCTTCACGGGGTACGTGCCTGCACGCGTATATATATGTGTCGGATTCAACAACGTACTCGTTGTGCCGTCGCCAAGTTCCCATTTTATTTTATAGGCCGTATCGAAGGGAACAGTCAAGTTTTTGAAGCTGATTTTGGTTGGCGCACACCCCTCAGTAGTGGAGGCATCCATGCGTAAACTCGACACCAAAGGTTGCCAACTGAACCGTTTTAGGGTGTCGGCGGTGCAGCCGAAGCGGTTTGTGAGGGTCAATTTGACGGTTTTGAAGCCGCTTGTCGTATAATTATGCGTAATCGAATTGAGCAAACCCGTTCTGATGGTATCGCCTAAATCCCAACGCACGGACTTGACGCCGAAATAAGACGCCGCCGTCGTATTCATCAAAACGACGGGCGAAGCACTACAACTGTCAAAGGCATAATTAAAATCAGCCTTCAAACCCGAGCCGATTATCACGTCCACAAACGCCGAATCGTAGCACATTTCTCCTTTGTTTATCCACAAAACACCGCGATAGTAGCCTGTATCAGGAAAACTAATGCGCGGACTCCAGTCTGTGTAGCGGCGCGTTTGGCCGTTGATATTAAATTCCCAATAAAAAGAGTTGACAAATTTTGCTTGGCGGCTTTCGTTAATGAGCGTTATCGTCGTGCTGTCGCATTTTGAGACGATAAATTTTTTCACGCCTTTAAGTAACGTCGAATCAGCGCGGGGCATGAGCGTTTCAACTTTCTTTGGGCAAAAAACAATATTCCTATTTGCCCAAGATATTTTCCAAAAACACGTCGGTTCGACAGGCTCAGACTTCTTGACCGATATGTTGCGACTGCCCGATGGTAAATTCATTGCCCTCGGCTATTCCAAATCAAAGACCTCAGACAGCACCTTCGCGCAGTTGTTCAAAATGGACTCGTCGATGAATCTCCTTTGGTCAAAAGCCTTCACGTTCAACAATCAGATGCGGACAACGGACATCACATTGGCGAACGATGGTGGTTTTATCCTAGCGGGTCGCACGTGGCAAACACCTGCTGCTGTTACAAAACAAGGCGGTTTTGTCATCCGCACGGACTCCGTAGGCGCAACGCGGTGGACGCGTATCGTCAAATTTGACGGCAGCGAAACAATGCTCAAAGTGATGGAAGAAACGGATAATACATTGCGTTACTTCGTAACGGGCGCAACGACAACGCATTACATGAAAGCTGCCGCCGACGGCATACCGACAAATGCACCTGTTGCGCCCACAAACGGCGCGTTTGATATGGTGTCGCACAAGGTAGTCAAACTCGCCGCAGAACGCTACGCCTTAGTTGGTCGGTTTCAAAATACCGCCGATATGATTATGGTGTTGAATAAAGATACGATTCAGTGGACAAAGGAATACAACGGCATTATCAACACGGGCCGCATTCTGAACATCGCCACCGATGCCAAAGGCGATTTGTATTTGGCGGGTGATTATAAAGTGTCGGCTTACGATATTCGTCAAATTCACGTGGCGAAACTTTCCGCAAACGGCAATATTCGTTGGACAACCGTTTTGCCACTCGTCAAACTAGGTGGTACGGGCATCGACACAACTTGGCGATTTACAAACGGTAATAGCCTTCAAGTGTCGGGTCGCCGCGTTTATGTTTCGGGCAGCATGTTGACCGAACAAAAGAATTTGAGCTACGGCACAATCTCCGCTTTTGACACCGCCGCACTCGCCCTTGCGGGTGCAAACTGGCTTTGGACACGGCAATATGGCGCGCGGACGGGCAATTCAGACAGCTTGGCGCGGGTTTTTGTTCTACCAAATGGCCAATTAGTGGCAGGTGGCCACACGGGTTTGGGCGGCAACCAAGGCAATCCTAATTTTTACTTTATAAAAACCGATACGTCGGGCATCTCATCGTGCAATTTTGATTCCTATTCCCCCGTCGCGGCAGTTGGCGGAACGGCTTATTTGAGCATCGCTCAAAACTTCGTCGGCCTCGCGCCTTCGATACAAACGTTGACAACCTACA
Organism: Saprospiraceae bacterium; assembly: GCA_043720935.1. GTDB lineage: Bacteria > Bacteroidota > Bacteroidia > Chitinophagales > Saprospiraceae > JAAFJT01. The sequence continues at coordinate 3,580 of JAYSRS010000029.1, read as the reverse complement.
ACGACGTGATTCCAAACTCAACAGCAGTACCCCTCAGTACAACGGCCACTATTTGCGCTGCGGCCCTTTGCCCTGCGGGAACGCTCACGGCGGCGATTTCTCCTGTGCGCGTCTGCCGTTTTGACACATTATCCATCAGTGCTTCGGGCGCAACGGCTTATTTATGGTCAAGTTTGGGTATGCCAAACGGGACGCGAACGGACTCGACTTTCAAGCACGTTGTGCCAGATGCGGGCACTTTTGCTTTCTTATTGTCGGGAACACCACGCGGCCAAAACTGTTTTGCGGCGCAATCCATCAGCGTTTTGGTCAATCCGTTGCCGTTACAACCGATTTCGGGCGTTTTTGCCGTACCCAATTTTATTTGCCTTGGCGATACGCTCAATGTGATAGGTGGCTCAACGGCCACATCAACGTCAATTTTTACGTGGACATCGCCAACTAGCACGCTCTTCAATCAGACATCCGCTACATCAAAAGCGCGGATTACGGTGCGCCCCGCGAGCGTCGGCAATCACTTATTCAACCTCGTTATCAAAGACGACAATGGTTGCGTTAATTCTGGAACAGCCGTCGTGACAGTCCGTCCGAATGTAACGCCAACGGTCACTTTTGACCCAATCGGTTGCCCCGGCCCCGATTTGACACTACGCGCAAGAGGCACAAACGAAGGCGCAACACCTTATTTCGATTGGTTGATTGAAGGCAGTGGCTTAGTAGGCGGTCGCCGCGAGTTGATTGTACCGAATGCGATTGGTAAAAAAGTGCAGGTGTATATGACCGTTGGAGGCGATGTTTGCCCGATTCCGCCTGGAACGCGGCAGGTTAAATCACCTGTTATCACCGTTACTTGCCAAGGCGTTGCGACGCAAACCATCGCTGAATTGCAAAGTTTGATGGTTTTTCCGAACCCAACCACGGGCAATTTTACGGTCAAATTGGCCTTAGAATCAGCCAAAATGGTCGGTTTCAGGGTTCAAAATTTGTTAGGGCAGATTGTTCAAGTGGTCGCACCGCGCAAATTTGATTCAGGCGAAACGCTCCAATCGTTCCAATTGAAGGACGTAGCGAAAGGCTTGTATTTGATTGAAACAAACATCGAAGGCAAGCGAATTATCTCGAAAGTACAAGTACAATAATCCAAACGTACAGGCGACTTCAGTCGCCTAACGGCAAAAAAAACGCCACGATACCCCCTCAGTATCGCGGCGTTTTTTTTTGATTTTTCATCATTTGGTTCTCTGAAAATTATTGTGGAGAGTACATTTAGGAAATTTTAAAAATTTCCTAAATGTTTGTAAATCAATATTTTAAGTATTGATTTGAAAGCATTTTCTAAGGTTTCCACAAAAATATTCCGAGAACCCATCATTTTAAAGATAAGTAGGGCGTTGCTATCCTAATCGATAATGCCCTTTCAGGGCGTTGATACTTTGAAATGTGCGTTTTAACTTTTGAAAGCTCTGAAAGAGCGCAGTCGATTAAGATAGGGCAACGCTCTATTAAATGGGTTTACAAATTTCTACTAAATAGGTTTACAAATTTCCTAAAACGCTGCTTCATCCGTTTTTTCACGGACTTTTCTACTCGGTTTTGTCCGCATTTTTTCTAAAATGCGTACCAATTCAGCGGCTTCTTCGACCGTAATATTGTCAAAATGTCCCAACATGAGGTGAAAATTATCCGCAATCATAGCCAATAAATTTAAGCCTGCGTCAGTCAGATGAACGAAAATAACGCGGCGGTCATTTCTGCCATCCACGCGCTCGACGTAGCCCTTTTGTTGCAATTTTTCTACCAAACGCCCAACGTTTGACATTTTGTCCACCATGCGCCGTTTGATGTCAATAATACTGACACCTTCGGGATGTTGCCCTTTCAAAATTCGCAAAATATTGTATTGTTGATGCGTTAGTTGGTACGCATCGAAAAAATTATTTTGATGTTTGACTATCCATCCGTTCGTGATTTTAATGTTAATAACGGCTTTAGCGTGTGGGTTGGGAATTGCCCCTAAAATGGCTTGTTCTCTTGTCATAAAAAAAAATAGGGTTTAAAGCAGACGAATGCGAATTCACTTAAAAATTACATTTCGACTACATTAAGTGTCAAAGTCACATTTTTGTTATGTGTTTGTGCTGCAAATTTATCCATTAAGCATAGAGACAATGTTAATAAAATCTTAATGTTTGTTAACGGGCGTTTAAATTATTAAATAGTGTTTTTCAATATAAAAAAAAATTTTAATTTTGTCCCAACCAAACGCCGCAGAAAGAATGGTGGTGACTTCCTGATTCAACAACATTTTAAATCATTTTTTTAAACATTTTAAATTTAACTACTCTAATGAAAAAATCAATCATGCCAACAATGATGGCCGACATGTCACTCAAAGATTTGCTCAAAAAACTGGTCGAAAACCAAGCCGAGCGCGAAAATTTGTTTGAAGCCCTAAAAGGACTCATTATCAAAAAAACGGATGGGGCTTTTTGCTTCAAAGATGACAACGCTAATGTGCCTAAATATTGGCTCAAAGTGGCGCAAGACTATGCCGACGACCTGTTGCCGCCTAGTTTTGATTTGGGCGATTTTACCTTAAAAGCCCTTTGTTTTGAAGAAGTCGTTTCGACCAAAAAAGATGAAGCGACCGTCACGATTGGCCTTAATCTACTTCGCAATATTATTTCGGAGGATACCTATTGGTACTCGATGTACGTAATGCGGCAGGTCAAAGAGAAGGGAAAAAAAGACCCTGTTTACAGGAAACTTGTGCAAGATGCCCCCGTTATCCGAGCCGCAAAAAGCGATGGGCCAAAAGACCCGCCGCCGACTAACCCGCCGACGGCAAAGGAATAAACAAGTTGTTACCGCTTAAAAAAAACGGAATTATCGGCTTTATGCCTCAAAAAAAACACCTCTTAAATTCCCGAAGGGAATATATATTTATAGAAAAAGGATTGATAATTTCACCTTAATCCCGAAGGGATTATATGTAAAAGCAGTAAAAATTACATATAATCCTTTTAGATTCGAGTGTTGATTCGTTATATTCGTTGGTCTGATTGCGGCGTAGCTGCAACATCTCGGTAATAGCACCTGAAGCTCAATTTTTTATGCGGTGTAACCACTAAACGTGCTGTTTTGCGGTTACACCGCATGGCGAAAGTCGTTGTTGGTTTGAGTATTACCAAGATTTTGCAGCTACGCCGCATTTAGGATATAACTTATCAACGCTCAACTCTATCGGCGTTACTGCAAAATACGCGTTTATTTAATTGGGTCTTTGACAGTTTTAGCGGCGTCGCGTTTTTTGTCATTCAGAAGGAATCTCTATTTTGTATAAAAAATATAAGGACAAAAGAGATTCCTTCTGAATGACAAAAAGCGACTTACCACTAAATTTACGAAAGTACCTACTTTATGAAGATTATTTTTATCGCATCGAGACTATTTTTATCGCACGGAGATTAATTTCATCTCGCGTAAGGAATGCGAAATAAATAAAAGCGTATTTTCATACACACTGTTTTTCGCTGCGCGAAAAAGGCGTGCGTGGAGAAAATCTATCGGAGGCAGCTTG
>JAYSRS010000028.1:0-2426 GCA_043720935.1 Saprospiraceae bacterium | reverse complement strand
GCCTTTCTAATTCTATCGAAAATATGTACCGCGAAGTGGATTTTTATAGAAACACAATTAGCCTTCTGTCGGTTGATTTTGTTAGCCCGATTTCGCCAATTGCGCCTCAAATTTACCGTTTTTACATCCTCGATACCGTTATTTTGAAGCAAACGCCTTGCGTTCACTTGTATTTTGCCCCGCGTCAGAAAGCCGATTTGGCCTTTATGGGTCACGTATGGATTGCACTTGATTCGAGTTATGCCTTGCGGAAAATTGAAGCGGGTATTCCAAAAGATATTAATTTGAATTGGGTCAACGAAATGCAAATTGAGCAGGAATTCGATTGGGTCAATTCTGGTGAAACGTCTGCCTCAACGCGTGCGTTTGAAAGCGATAGTTCCAAAAATAGGCCCCCTCAGTATAAAAGTGATTCTTTGACACTTTCAACCGATTCTACATCAAATCGCGGCTTAATGCTTGTAAAAGATGCCATTTTTATGGATTATGGCATCACAACAGGCAAAAAAATGCGCTCCATGTTGGGTAAAAAAACAACGACGTATAACAATTTTATCATCAATGAACCACTTTCTGACAGTCTGTTTAAACCATTAGCCAAGGTAATTCGACCCGATAAAAAGGAAATTCAATCCGCGCAATATTGGTCAGACAATCGCCCCGACACCTTGAACAAACGCGAGCAAGGCATCGTCAAAACAATTGACAGTTTGAACAATTACAAGCCTTTTATCCGCGTCATGAACGGATTGAGGCTACTTATGGACAGTTATTACACTTTGGGAAAAGTGGATATTGGTTCGACGAATACCTTTTTGAGTTTCAACGGCATTGAAGGCACGCGCTTCCGTTTTGGCGGTCGAACGAACTTGAAATTTAGCGAAAAAGTAATGATTGACGCTTATGCTGCCTACGGAACAAAAGATTTGCGGTGGAAAGGCATGGTTAATTTGACCTATTCGTTTGGCAAAAAAGAGGTGAGAAAATACCCGTTACACCAGCTAAAAGTGCTGTTTCAAGACGACGTAAAAGTGCCTGGCCAAAACCAATTTGACAACCTCGCTTTTTCCTTTCAACGTGGGGCGAACAACCGCATGATTTACACTAAAACCGTGGGTTTGGAGTATTTGAAAGAAATTAGAGACGGCTTTTCATACTCATTAAACGCCCGTCGGCAAGAGCAAGAAGGCGCAGGTTTGATAAAATTTGACTATCAAGACGGTAGTGAAACTTTAACTAAAAAGCTCATAACAACTGAAGTCGGCATCGGTTTGCGCTTCGCACCAAACGAACAATTTTATCAAACACCCACGTACCGAACGCAAATATTAAACAAACACCCCATTATAAATCTTTCATTTTCAATGGGTTTGAAAGGTGTTTTGGGCGGTGAGTACAAGTATCAAAATCTAAAACTCAAGGTTGAAAAAGTATTTTACCTCGCCCCATTCGGACAAATGGAGACGATTGTGGAAGGTGGTAAAACCTTCGGGCAAGTCCCCTACCCGCTTTTAGTGCTGCATCGGGGCAACCAAACTTTTTTCTACCAACAAGAGTCTTACAACATGATGAATTTCTTAGAATTTGTCAGTGACCATTACGCGAGCATCAATATTTACCACAATTTTCAAGGCTTTATCTTCAACCGCGTGCCGCTTTTAAAAAAATTGCAATGGCGGGAAGTCATTACCTTGAAAGCACTTTGGGGTGGCGTCGAATCGAAAAACATACCGACTGCCGATAATCAACTGCTCCGTCTTCCCGTTGACAATGGCGCGCCGTTGACTTATACACTTGATGGAAAACCGTACATTGAAGGCAGCATTGGAATTGGTAATATTTTTCATTTAATCCGTTTGGATTATGTCCAACGCTTGAATTATTTAGACCACACGGGCGTTGCAAAATGGGGCATTAGAGGAAAAGTGAAGTTTGAATTTTAAAAAAATACTCAAAACCGATAACACTTCGCCGCTTTTCCACCGCCGCCTTTAAAGAGATTACCACACCGTCGGTCGCCCCACGCATCGTCGGTTGCCAAAACGTAAGCTACCCACGTCCACACCCATGCCCGAACCGTTCTCCGTTGCTACCTTTTTCGCCGTAAACCTTAGAGTGCCAAAGTAGAATTAGGCCCCTCAGTATTTGAGCATAAAATACTTGAAAGTGCAGCGCACCTTTTGGATGTTCAGAAATTTGATGCGTTTGCCCTATTCAAAAAATGGGAAGCCAATTTTTTTCAAAAACTATCGTTTCTTTGACCGTAATTTTAAACGATAATTTATCCACGGATTTCACGAATTAACACGGATTTTATAGGAAATTAGTTTAGGAATGCGAAATAAATAAAAGCGTATTTTCATACACACTGTTTTTCGCTGCGCGAAAAAGGCGTGCGTGGAGAAAATCTATCGGAGGCAGCTTGT
>JAYSRS010000027.1:0-6810 GCA_043720935.1 Saprospiraceae bacterium | reverse complement strand
TTGGGGTTAGTCATAAAAGTAAAAACTATCTATCTATTTCATTTTAAATATTTTACACATTAAAAAATATTGCTGCACAGTAGTTTAACTTTTGTGTTCAAATTGTATCGTTTCCCATGTTTTCATGCACTCAATTTTTTATATTTAAAAGGCGCAATCTAAGCCAAATTCTCAATTTTAGCGACCCGCGTGGCTTGCCTAAAAGTGCTTGTTTTTTACTGCTTTTTCTATTTTTTCTAAGCAATGCAAACCATCTAAACGCTCAAAATCTGCAAAACGAACGACATCTGTACATCAAACCTTTATCAGATACATTGGTCGTTGACACATTTACAATTATTCAGAATTCCGTACAAATAATTGATTTACAAACGAATACGCTATTAGATTCTACTCAATTCGATGTAAAAAATAACCTCATAATCTTAAAACAAGCGGCCTCCAAACCGAAAATTTCAAATTTCAGACTTCAGATTTCAAGTTTTAAACTAAACTATCGTGTTCTGCCGATTAATCTTGGAAAGCCCTTTTTTCGCTTGGATTCTTCCAAAATTGATGCCGTTGCACCGCCTTCTTTCGTCACGTATGACGACTACACGAACCCCTCAGTATCGAGCCAAATTTTTGACAAATCGCTCGATTATTCAGGCAATTATACGCAAGGTTTTTCTTTGGGCAACAATCAAAATCTCGTTGTCAATCAAAATTTTAACCTCAATTTATCGGGAAAAATTGGTGATTTAGAAGTCATTGCGGCCATGACCGACAATAATTTGCCGATTCAAGCCGAAGGCAATACGCAACAATTGCGCGAGTTTGACCGCATTTTTATTCAATTGAAAAAAGGAAAAAGCAGCCTCATTGCGGGTGATTATGAGTTGCAACGCCCCAATTCTTATTTCACTAACTATTACAAAAAACTACAAGGTGGCACTTTTTCTAATACAACGCTTTTCCCGTGGCGCAATCCGTTGGATAAATCGCGCGGTAAATCGGCCAATAATTTGGGTACAAAACCACAAACGGCGAGCCTTTCAAGCCGCGTTTCGGCAGCCGTTGCGCGAGGGAAATTTGCGCGGTCGGTGTTGCCCGTTTCGGAAGGCAATCAAGGGCCTTTTCGACTGCTTGCTACTGAGGGGGTCGCTTTTTTCATCGTTTTGTCGGGAACAGAAAAGGTGTTTTTTGATGGCAATTTGCTCGTTCGTGGTGAAGAAAATGATTATGTGATTGACTACAATCGCGGCGATATTGTGTTCACGCCGAAACGTTTAGTTACCAAAGATGCGCGCATTATCGTGGAGTTTGAATACGCCGACCAAAGCTATCTACGCACCACGGCAACGGTATCTAATGAGTTGACAATCAAAAATTTACGCCTAAATTTTAGTTTTTATAACGAAGAAGATTCCAAGAACTCAAGCGGCACGCAAGCCCTTGATTCGCTTGATAAAGTTTTACTGCGTGGTATCGGAAACGCCGCCGCAACACCCCTCAGTATCCGACCGACCGACGACGGTTTTCGCGCTGATAGAGTTCAATATAAACTTATAGATACGACAGTCGGCAATCGGCAATACAATCAAATTTTAGTCTATTCATCCAATCCCGATTCTGCTAAATTTACGGCCTCTTTTACGCCCGTCGGCCAAGGAAATGGCGATTATATTCAAGAAATTTCGGCGACAAATGGCCGCGTTTATCGGTGGTTTGCGCCCGATTCGGCAACGGGTGCAAAGCGTGGTTCTTTTGAGCCAATTAGAAAATTAGTGCCGCCGACGCGTCAACAACTCACGACTTTTGGCGCGGAATATCAAATTTCAAAAAACACAAAAATCACCGCCGAAGCCGCTATGAGCAACAACGACGCCAACCGTTTTTCAGAAAAAGGCGACTCCATAAACGTCGGTTTTGCGGTCTATTCTAACCTCAAAAACCGCTTTTATTTCGATAAAAAAGAAAAATGGTCGCTCATAACCGATGTGAAATTTGAGGCCACACAAGCCACTTTTAAGCCTTTGAATCCGTATCGGAATGCTGAATTTACAAGAGATTGGAACTTGCCTTTGGCAGTAAATTCGACGCGTTCGACGATTGGCAATCTAAACGCCTTGCAACAATCTGCCGCCGAGCAATTTCTTTTAGGTAACGTCAATTTATCTAAAACTAATTATTTTTCAACGTTTTACGAATATGGAAATTTCAAAAGGGGTTTGATTTACAAGGGCGAAAAGCACGCCGTTCGTTTTAATTTTGACCACAACAATTGGCGATTTACGGGCAATTGGAACGACCTGAATACTGAGGGGGTGTCCGAAAAAACGCATTTTACGCGGCCTAATTTTGAGGCATCAAAAACGTTTAAAAATGGCTTAAAAATCTTCACAGGTGCAGACCGCGAGCGCAATGAACGCCGCACGTCGGACACGCTCACGCGGTCGAGTTTTGCTTATGATTTGGTTAGAATTGGTTTTGAAAAGCAGAATAAGGAGGGGGTCAATTTTGGCGTCAATTTTTCAGAACGCTATGATTATCAACCGCTTGCGAATGCGTTTAACCAAATGTCAACAATTGACGAACTCGCCGTTCGGGGCAATGTGTCTAAAAATCCTAATTCCATCTTGACTTGGAATTTGACGTATCGAGATTTAAAAGTTCAAGATACAAGCCTTACGACGCTGCGTCCGCAAACGACGTATTTAGGTCGAATTGAGTATAATTTTAAATTTTGGCAGAGCCTAATGAGTGGCTCGTCACTCTACGAAATTGGTTCGGGACAAGAGCAAAAGGTTGAGTATCAATACATTAAGGTCAATAAAGGCGAAGGGCAATATATGTGGCGCAACCGAAATGCGGACACAATTCCACAACTTGATGAGTTTGAAGTTGCGCCGTTTAAAGACCAAGCGGATTATGTGCGGGTGTCACTTTTTACGAATCAATTTATCAGAACAAATAATGTGAGTTTTGCTCAAAGTCTGCGGCTTGACCCTAAAATGGCCAATTTTGCCCATGATTCTAGTGCAGCGTGGCGGCGTTTTGTCAATCGTTTTTCGACAAATTCTAACGTACAAATCACCCGACGCGTTAAAAATGATTTTCAAGTGACCCCCTCAGTAGCCGAACCAATTTCACAATGGAATCCGTTTCAATTAGCTATTCCCGATGTTGCGTTAGTGGCTTTAACACTCAATTTACGCAATTCTCTTTTTTTTAATCGGAACAATCCCGTCACCGATTTTGAAGTCGGACAACTCTCGACGCGCAACCGTGTGATTGTTGTTACAGGCTACGAAGAACGCGGTAATACGGCGTATTTTATTAGAAATAGATGGAATATTGGCCGACAATTGACACTGCTAACCTTCGCCTCAACGGGTACGCAATCGAACGCCTCTGAGGCGTTTAGCAATCGCAATTACGCCGTTTCACAAATAAAAATCGAACCCGAATTGACATGGATGGCGTTACAAAATCTCCGATTTGCTTTTGCGTACAAGTACAGAAATGGCCGTAACACGTTGATTAACAGCAATGAACGCATTAAAACGGATGACTTTGCAATAGAAACCGCATGGACAAAAGCGACGACGCAACTCCGCACCCGTTTTGCGTACATCAAAATAAATTACGTCGGCGAACGCAACACACCCGTCGAATTTGCGCTTTTGGAAGGCTTACAATCAGGACGAAATCTGTTGTGGAATATTAGTTATGACCAAGCTTTATCACGCTCAATTTTACTGTCTTTGAGTTACGAAGGGCGGCAAACGGGCGTCATTCAGGCGATTCATGTAGGGCGCGCACAGGTGCGGGCGACGTTCTAGTTTTCTAGTTTAGATTTAGGAAATCTTCAAGATTTGCTAAATTTAGTACCCCCTCAGTAAAAGGCACTTTTTCGCACTTAGTTCAGAATAAAATACTATCTTTGACCACAAAATTTAATAAAATGGGATATAGTAATTTTAAAAAAATAAGTCAAGTCACTAAGAAATTCGGTTTAGATGCTCGAATTTCAGATTTGTTTCCCTCGTCAATTGTACGTGTTGAACCAAGTCCGTGGCTCATAACGTCGCTTGATATGGCGATTAAAATGCCTTTAACAAATGAAAAAAATAAATCAGAACGACTTGTTTCACCCGTTTTGATGGAAATAGCCGTGAAATTTGAAGACCATGTGACTTTGCTTTCTGGCGAAGAAATTTCGGTGAATCCTTTAGATGATTTATCTGGACCTTGCGATTTTTTTTTCGGGTTGCATCCACAAAAACCTTACGTTGAGACGCCAATAATTAGCTTAGTAGAAGCAAAAGATGAAGACATTGAATGGGGTATCGGTCAATGTGCCGCGCAACTTTACGCTGCACATTTGATGAATGAACAAGAAGGAAAAACGATAGATACGCTTTACGGCTGTGCAACAACAGGTACAGAGTGGCTTTTTTTGAAATTTGAGAATAAAATTTTTTATATTGACCGAAAATCACAAACTGACTTAACGCAAGTGCTTGGTACATGGCATTGGATTATTCAGTTTTTTATTGATAATTATGCGAAAAAATACAATCCGTAACACCAATAAGCCTTGCAAACACACGTCTGCAAGGCTTTTTCATTTAGATTAAATGTGCAATAAACAACAAAAAATGGCTGAATTAAACGATTCAACGTCGTCGAGGTTTTAAACCTCGACGACGTTCTCGACGGTATTTAACGCATCGAAATACCGATTTGTACACCAATTGTATAAGGTTGTGCTTGAAGGATAGGGCTTGAATAGCCATTTTTACCAATGACATACGTCAATTTTGGTGCTACAATTATATCGAATTGATTGTTTAATGTATGCTTAAAACCAAAAGCGGCATTTACATTCATTGCGCTTGATTGCGTTTGATTGATTAATTGATTAAGGCCAAAACCACTTGATAAAAACCAATTAAATCCGCCTTTTTTATTGTTAATTTGATACACTAAATCCGTATTCAAACCAATTGAATAATAATTGTTTTCTTCTTGTATTTTATTCAAATCTGCTACGCGCTCAATGCGAATATTTGACGCATTTAAGGCTTCAATTTTAAAACTATCCAACACATTTGTGCGCGTCGAATAATTGATATTTTTTCTAATCAATTGAGCGTTCAGACCGATATTTACTTGCCATTTTTTAGACAATGCGTAAGACATACCTGCTTCTAATTGCATACCTAACCGCTTGATAGACAAACTATTAGTAAGTTCAAAATTGCTTAAATATATCTTATCTGCCGTGTTTGGGCTAAATTTAAAGAAGCTATACTGAGGGGTCAATAAAAAATAAAAACGGCGTTTTTTTAATGGATTATTCGTTATTGCGTTATTCGTTATTGCGCTTTTTTTATTGTCAATTAAATCCTTATTTTCTATTACTTCATTAATTTTAGGATTATCAGTAACTACTTTATTGTCATTACTAATGGCATTTTCATTAGTCGTTAAATCCTTATTTTCAATTGTTTTATTAATCGTTGAATTATTAATTAATAAGTCATTGTTGTTATTAAATGTATTTTTATTAGTAATTAAATCTTTATTGTCAATTGTTTTATTAATTGATGAATTGCTACTTGCTACATTATTTTTATTATTGATTATGTCTTTGTTTTCATTTTCATTATTAATTACATATTTATTAGCAATTAAATTTCTATTAAAATCATTAGTAGCGTTGTTATTTAATTGCTCATGTTTAGAGGTGTTTGTTTTCTTAATTTCATTAGTCGTAGAAGTGTTTTTTAGATTAATTATGTGTGTAGAAGCCGCATTATTCGTCAGATTACTGAGGGGGTCTGCTGCTTCAACGACAATACGTTTTTCAATAGCATTATTGGTTTTTATTGTTGTCAATTCTTCATATATGGGCGCGACGGACGTATGCAAAAGCGGATATGCACAAGTCGAAATGAACAATAAAAGCACTAAAATACCACTTTTCCGCTTATTGCGTTGCCAAAACGAGGGTTCTTGGGCAATTGCGGATTGAATCGCTGTCCAATTATCTTCCGATACATTGTTGTCTTCAAAATCTTGAAAACGCGTGCGGAAAAGGTCGTTAAAATTGTCGTCGTCGTTAATATGATTCATATTTTGAAATGCCTAATTGGGTGAACTGATTTTTTAAATAATTTTTAGCGCGTGACAATTGCGATTTTGATGTGCCTTCGCTAATGTTGAGCATCTCCGAAATTTCCGCGTGACTGTAACCGTCAATGACGTATAAATTGAACACAAGCCGATAACCGTCGGGCAATTGTTGAATAAAAGTCAACAGTTTTTCGGTTGTTATTTGGCTCAAAATATCCACATCGTGGGCGTCAATTACTTCAATATCGTCGCTATTTTCCTTGTTTTTAAACCTTAAATTGGCTTTTACGTGGTTCAAAGCCGTATTTATGACGATTCTTTTTATCCACGCGTTTAGCAAATTTGTATCTTTCAGATGCTCTAAATTTTTAAAAATTTTGATAAACGCCTCTTGGAAAATATCGTCTGCCTCGTTCGCATCTTGCGTATATCTTCGGCACAAACCCATAAGTCGTCCTTTGTAATAGTCATAAAACTGCCTTTGCGCTTTGGGTTCAAGGCGCAAACAGCGTTCGACGAGGTGTGACTCATACGTTTGGTTCATTCAAGTTGTCTTATATAAATTTCATCTCTAATAACTCATTTGCCCAAGTTGCTAGTTACTTTCGCACTGTTTTTTGCTTCGCAAAAAAGGCGTGCGAAAAGGAATTTTTTAGGGGCGACGTTGTTTTTCTCTTAAAAAATCGA
>JAYSRS010000026.1:0-6816 GCA_043720935.1 Saprospiraceae bacterium | reverse complement strand
ACAAGCTGCCTCCTTAAAAAATCTTTTAAAGGGCGTCTTTTTCGCGCAGCGAAAAACAGCCCGTAAAATACGCTTTTATTTATTTCACATTCCTTAGGAAGCCTCCTTCAGGCTTCCTAAGATTGGGTTTAATTGTAAACTTATTTAATTTACGATGTACTTAAATTAATAGCATAAATAAAAGCAATTAAATATTTTTTGAATTAGCGTCGTTAAAGCAAATGAATCAAGCCCATTTTAGTCTTTAATTAAAATATTGATTGTCAATAAGTTAGGCAATTAAAACAATGCTTATTTGTTTTTAAAGTTGTTTAAAGCAGTGTGTTTTAACGCTTTATTTTTAATCGTAAATGAATAATTAAAAATAATTTGAAAATAATTTCGTAATTAATAGTGGAATTGAATTAAGTCTATTGATATTTGCTTCAATCAATAATTAAGTGATAAGTGAAAAACGATAAATGATAAGTTAAAACACAGCTTAATTATCACTTTTCGTTTATCACTTTTCGTTTATCACTTTTCACTTATCACTTTTCATTTATCACTTTTCGTTTATCACTTTTCGTTTATCACTTTTCACTTTTCACTTTTCATTTATCACTTTTCATTTATCACTTTTCATTTATCACTTTTCATTTATCACTTTTCGTTTATCACTTTTCACTTAATCAATTAAATTAAATTAAACAGCTTATTTACGATGAAATTAGGCAAATCAGCATCTAAGAAGGAGTATTCAAAGCTATTAACAGGCTTTGATAAGGCAAAAGCGTCTTACAAAGAAGCAAAAAAACATGAAACCGCCGTCAAGAAGACGTTAAAAGAAGAGGCTAAAAACTTGTCGAAACTCGAAGTTAAAGCCTTGATTTTGCTCGTGGCACAAGCGAAACACGTCAGTAAGGCCGAAAAAATCAACATCAAAATCGCCAAATTGCTTATCAAACAGTGGAATAAAGCCAGTGCAGAAGCTGCTACTACTGAATTGAAACAGCAAGGGAAAAAAGCTAAGACCAAGTCAGAAGCTGCTCCCGTAGAAGCGGCAGAAGCACCTGCTCCTAAAAAACGCGGGCGTCAGCCAAAAGTCAAAGTTGCAGAGGCGGTTGAAGTGGCCGAAATTGTGGAAACGACAGAAGTAGCTGTACCTAAAAAACGCGGGCGTCAGCCAAAAGCCGTCGTTGCGGAGGCGGTTGAAGTGGCCGAAGTGGCCGAAGTTGTGGAAACGACAGAAGTAGCTGTACCTAAAAAACGCGGGCGTCAGCCAAAAGCCAAAGTTGAAGTTGCGGAAGTGGCCGACGAAGCAGCAACGCCTAAAAAAACGCGTCAAAAGAAAGAAAAAGTTGAAGGCATCGTTGAGGTTGCTGATACAGTTGTTGATGTTGCCCCAAAACGCCGTGGTCGTCAGCCAAAAGTTGAAGTTGAGGCAGAAGTTGAAGAAGGCGTCGCAGGTGTTTCTGCCCGTGCAATGGAAGCGGCAGATGCAACGGGTGCAACAGATGCAACGGGTGCAACAGATGCACCCGTTGAACCCGTTGCTGAAACCCGCGAAAAAAAGCCGCGTCGCTCGCGTGAAGAAATAGCCGCTCAAAAAGCAGCCGAGGCCAACGCCGCAAAAGCTGCATTGAAAGGCGATGATTTTCGGATTATCGAAGGCGTTGGCCCTAAAGTAACCGCACTTTTGCACGAAAATGGCATTTATTCGTTCCAAGATTTGGCAGAAAAAAGCTACGACGAATTGAAAGCCCTGATGATGGCCCATCGTCAATATTTGGCAAAACCACACAATTGGGCGCAGCAAGCTCAACTCGCCGCAGAAGGTAAAATGGAGGAATTGGAAGCCTTGAAAGCAACGCTGAAAGCGGGTGTTTAAGGAGATTTTAAGAATTTTTATAAATCCTCCAGCATAAAAAAAGCCGTTTCGTTGTTGACGAAGCGGCTTTTTTATGCTGTAAATCCCTTGAAATCTTCTTAAACCGTCTCCAACGCTTCAATCGTGACTTTTGCTAAGGCCATTTCCAAGTCTTCAATCAAATCTTCAACGTCTTCGATGCCGACAGATAAGCGAATAAGTGAATCTGTCAAACCAACTTTTAGGCGTTCTTCACGAGGAATTGAGGCGTGGGTCATAGAGGCAGGATGCCCGATGAGCGACTCAACACCGCCGAGCGATTCGGCCAAAGAAAACAATTTAGTACCGCTTAAAACGGTCATTGCATCGGCCAAATTGCCGCCTTTTAAGTCAAAACTGACCATGCCGCCGAAATGACGCATTTGTTTTTTTGCGATAGCGTGGTTGGGATGCGACGTAAAGCCAGGGTAAAAAACGTGTCCGACTTTGGGGTGTTCCTTCAAGAAATAAGCAATCTTTTCGGCATTGCGGCACGCCTCGCGGACGCGCAAATGCAATGTTTTGATACCCCTCAGTATTAAGAAGCAATCTTGTGGGCCAGGCACTGCACCGCACGCATTTTGCAAAAAACGGAGTTGCAAAGCGAGGTCGGCATCCTTCGTAATCACGCAACCATGAATCGAATCTGAATGACCGCCAATGTATTTTGTGGCCGAATGCAAGACCAAATCTGCCCCCAAATCCAAGGGGTTTTGCAAATAAGGCGACGCAAATGTATTGTCAACGCACGTCATAATGCCATGTTGCCGCGCTACATCACACAAAGCCTTAATGTCAACGATGTTCAACATTGGATTCGTCGGCGTTTCAATCCAAATCAAACGCGTTTTTTCGGATAAACTTTTTTCAAACGCTACAATGTCCGACATATCGACAAAGCGGCTTTCAATGCCAAATTTGCCGAAAACGCGCACCATCTGACGGTACGAGCCGCCATAAAGGTCGTTGCAAGACAAGATTTCATCGCCCGATTTGAGCAATTTTATCACCGAATCCATCGCCGCTAAGCCCGAGGCAAAGCAAATAGCATCCGTTCCATTCTCCAACGCGGCAAGGTTTTTTTCCAAAGCCGAGCGCGTCGGGTTTTGCGTTCGGGCATATTCGTAGCCTTTGTGGTCGCCTGGAGCCGCCTGTACATAGGTGGAGGTCTGAAAAATCGGGGTCATAATTGCCCCCGTTGACGGGTCGGGTTCGATGCCCGCGTGAATGGCTTTCGTTCCAAATTTCATGTTCTAATTTTTTTTACTCGTTGAAAAATATGGTTCTATTAAGTTGATAATCAATATTTTAGAGAGAATCTGTTTCCATACTGAGGGGTCTAAATTATCGGCGCGCATGAGTCGTTTGTCCACCAATTCGCTCGTCGTATCATGTATAAACGCCAATTCCAACAACCGCAGCAACCACTAATCGGGTAATTTTTCCACTACTTTCTTAAAGCTGCTAGGTTGAATAAAGCAGATGAAAGCAATGTCAAGTCGGGCGAAGGAATCGCGCCTTTGATTGAAATAAATCGTTGTACTCGAAGATGATTTCTTTTTCAAGTAAACGTTGAATCAAATCGTCAAATCCAATCGGATGACCGCCATCTAAGGTCTTTTTAAGCGTTTTAAGCAATTCAAAATCAGCCGCATCCAAGAGTTTTTGGCTAACACCATCTTCTTCTGAACCCGCAATTAAGACGTTTTTTTCTAATTGTCTGAAATCAACCGACCGAATTGAGCGGCTTTCGTCCGTAATTTCAAGAGCAATAATCGTATAACCTTCGGTTTTAAATTGAGCGACGGCGGCTAATGCCTCATCGAAATAGGTAAAAGGAACGGTTTTCTCTGTTCCTCGGCCTCCGCTATTGATGCGGCGGGGCGAGTGTTTGTTCGCAAATCGCTAAACGCTCGACGCCGAAAGTGTCGGCAATGCGAAAAATTGCCCCGACATTCTGCGGCGTTATGATATTATCGAGGAGAATTATCAAAGGAAAACGCGTACTTGTCGGTGTATAATCTGTGTAATCTAATTGTTTCATAAAAATGAGGAGAACTTTGAATCATAAAGGCGGTAAGGTAAGGCTTATTGCAGAAAAGCGCACATTCAAGAGGTAATACCCGCTTGTGTAAGACTAAAACGTTGACAGAAACGTGCTTAACGTTGACTTAGCAGTGGTAGTCGTTGATTACGCCACGTTCAGGGAACTTTGAAAGTTCCCCGAACGTCAACGCCACGTTCGGGGAACTTTTAAAGTTCCCCGAACGTCAACGCCACGTTCAGGGAACTTTGAAAGTTCCCCGAACGTCAAACGTTCCATCAATACGCGCCATAAATGCTTTGACCACCGCCGTAATATTGTTGTTTTAAGTGCTGATAGACCCTATTGGTTTTGATGTCCACATCGTCATTTTGATACATCGGATAGGGCAAATGTTCGTACAAGGTTTTGTTGACGGCGTTGAAAACCACGGCGGCGGTTGTGGATTTGTCGGCCCAAGCGGACACGTGCAACTTGTCTTTCTTCAAGTCGGCCAATAACGTAATGGCGATGTCTTTAACTTTCTTTTTATCGGCGGTCGAAAGATTGGGCTTGCGGAGGATGTCAAAAATGGCTTTTTGTTCTTCCGTCAGTCCTTCTCGTTTGGTGTCGCGTTCTTCGTCGGTCAATGAATCGAGTAAGGTAATGAGTTGTTTGAACGTTTCTTCGATAATCAAACTGTCTTTGCCGCGATTGTAGGCGTCAATGATTTCTTGATACCGTTGGTAAAAATCAACGCGTAATGGATTCCGTTCTACCATTTGTTTAAGGCGTTTTTCGACGGTTTCTTTTAGCGCGTGAACGAGGCTGTTTTTGTGTTTTGATTGCAGGAAATGGCGTTCCAAAGCGTCAAAATTGAGGCCACTCAAGTCAATCAATTTATCGGCGTGGTGCGTCGGTTCGGCCACGGTGTTGTGGATGGCGTCGTCCACGATGCCTTGGATTTTTTTGATAATCTCTGTTACGTCGGCACTTTCCACGTTGTTTTCGATGGCTTTATAGAGGGCATCAATGGCGTTTTTTCTAGCGGCGTAGTGGTTCAAGATTTTGTCGGGTTGAAGAGCTTTGTATTTTTTAAAGACTTCGCGCGCCAGAATTTGGAATTTACTTTTCGTTTCGTCGTTGGTGTAAATGGCGTTGATGCCTTTTTCCATCGCCAAGAGTTTGTCCAAATTATCGCTTGCTTGAACGAGGTCGGTCAGATTGAATTGGACGTCTTCCATCAAAAACGATTCGGTCAGCGTTAGGGCTTCTTCCAACAGTCGGATGAGTTCTTCTTTCGGTTTGACGGGCGGTTCGGGTGTTTCGCCGCCTGTGTCGCCCCCCTCAGTACCGCCCGTTCCGTAGATGGCCAAGGCGTCTAAAAGAGCCGTGTAGGTTTCGATGTAATCCACAATCAAACCATTGTTTTTCCCTTCGCTGATGCGGTTGGCGCGCGCAATGGCTTGCATTAAGGTATGCGATTTCAAGGGTTTGTCGAGATACAAGGTCGAAAGCGTTGGCACGTCGAAACCTGTAATCCACATGGCGCAGACGATAACCAAACGGAAAGGGTCCTTTTCGTCTTTAAACCGCGTTTCGAGGTCTTGGGTGTTCATTTTCTCGCGGTGCGGCTCGATGTCCAAATCCCACGCTTTGAATTTCTTAATCTCGTTTTGTTCCGAACTGATAACCACGCACACTTCCGTTTCTTTCATCCACGCCAGTTCGCGGGCTTTGGTCAATGCCTCTTGGTCGCCGTATTGGCCTTTGGCGACTTCTTTTTCCAGTGCCTCAATGGCGGTGTGCCAATGCTTTTGAATCAAGTCGTACATCTTCACGGCGGTCAGTTTGTCGATGGCGATGAACATGGCTTTGCCTTTGTAGCCGCGGTGACAAAAATGCCACACCACGTCTTTTGCAATCGCATCGAGTCGTTTTTTGGCCGTCAGAATCGGGTATTCTTTCGCAAATACTTGTTCCAATCGGCTGCGTTGGTCGCTGTCTAGGTCTTCGCTTTCGGCGTCGAGGGCGGCGCGGATGTCTTTGTTGATGTTCGGGTTTTTCAAGCCGAGGTGTTCGCCTCGATTTTCGTAGTACAACGGCACGGTTGCCCCGTCTTCGACGCTTTGTTTGAAATCGTATTTCGAGACTTCTTTACCGAATATCCGATACGTCAGGTCGTCGTCTTTGAAAATCGGGGTGCCTGTGAACCCCATAAACGAGGCGTTGGGTAAGGCGTTTCGTAGGTTCATCGCCAATTGTCCGCCTTGTGTGCGGTGGGCTTCGTCGGATATGACGATGATGTTGTCGCGTTCGGTGATGACGCTTTCAAAGTTGAATTTATGAATCAGCGTGAACAAATACCGATGTTCGCCGCCTAAAAGTTCTTTTAGATGTGTGCCACTTTGGGCTTTCAAACTGTCTTTGCTGCCTGCTTTGACGGGCGGAACGGCGCCGACACCGCTAAACGTGCCGTAGATTTGGGTATCTAATTCGGTGCGGTCGGTGGCGATGAGAAACGTGTAACTGCCTTTAAACGTGTGGTGGATTTTTTGACAAAAGAACACCATCGAATACGACTTCCCGCTTCCTTGGGTGTGCCAAAAAACGCCGAGTTTTTGTTTCTCTTCCACACTCATTTTACCTTCGGCGTACAGCGCGTTGTGCCGTTTGAAGGTGTCAATCGCTTGGTTGACGCCGATAAATTGGTGGTTGCGCGCAATCAACTTGACGACTTTGCCGAGCGAATTGTCAAACAAAATAAAGTTGTCGAACAAATCCATAAAGCGGTGTTTGTCGCACACGCCGACGATGATTCTGTCCAAAGCCACAACGCCCGCTTCGGCTTCCGTTATCCGTTTCCATTCGTGAAAGTGTTGGTATTTGCCCGTAATGCTGCCGA
>JAYSRS010000025.1:0-6842 GCA_043720935.1 Saprospiraceae bacterium | reverse complement strand
AAAAAATCTTTTAAAGGGCGTCTTTTTCGCGCAGCGAAAAACAGCCCGTAAAATACGCTTTTATTTATTTCACATTCCTTATAGAAAAAAATCAGCGTAAATCAGTCGTATCTCTCAAATCAGTATGCCATTGCGTAACATCAGTCAATCAGTGAAAATTAGTGATAATCAGTGATAATCAGTGGCTAAATTTTTTTTTAACAACAATTTCAATCATTAAAAAATGGAAAAAAGGTATCAAACACTGAGGGATTTTTATCCTTACTACTTAACAGAACACCGCAACGCAACGAGCCGCCGATTACATTTTATCGGTACAGCTTTGTTTATTTCGGTACTGTTTTACGCCATTTTTATGTTAAAATGGACACTTTTAACCATCGTACCGCTCGTCGGTTACGGGTTTGCGTGGGTAGGACATTTCTTTTTTGAAAAAAACAAACCCGCTACGTTCAAGTATCCGCTGTTCAGTCTGATGTCCGATTTTATCATGTTTTGGGACATTTTAACGGGGCAAATTGATAGAAAATTGCGCGATGCGGTTAATGCAAATCATTGATTGTCAACAAATTATTAGGTTTTTGGCGGATTGCGAAAGATTTGACAACTTTCTGAAAAGTTGTCAAATCTACAATCCTTTCAATTCTGAAAATCACTATTAAACAGCAGCAGTACCTATATGAACCTGTTTTTCAAAACAGACCTTCAACAACACTAAGAAATTACCTACCGCTTCGGCGCAAAACACTTCATTTTTGTCAAAAAACACTTTTATACTGAGGGGCCTTGGTGTCTCAAATTAATGTTTTTTGATGCCTCAATTTCTTCCAAAACACTTATTTTTTTTTATTATTTTTAAGTTCAAGCACTACTCTCGCCGTTTGCGAGAAGCAGACCGCAGCATTTTTGTTAAAACGCACTACGTCTGATAGATTTTAAATTCAAAAGTGTAATTGTTTGATTATTAGTTACTTAAAATCAAAAATTCGACTTTATTTTAAATTAATTTCTAAAACTACGTGTACACCCTTAATCAATTTACCGTCTCTGTATGACGACCGAAAAGCCAATTGTGTTTCAATCTTTTAGTCGTTTGCGTAGGTAAGCGACGGCCTTTTTCCGAGGCGTTTTAATGCCTTCATTTATTTACACCTTCATTTAAACGACAAAAACTGTATCAAAATTTGTGGCGCAAACCGCCGCGTTTGCGCCGCTTTTTTGACAAGATATAACTTCACTATTTAACATTAATCAAGTGAGAACTCATGCGTCCTTACCTTTTTGGTCGAGGCGGGACAGCATTTGTTAATCAACTAAACTCGAAAACGAGGGGCGCAGGCATCCGTGTTTGCGCTCATTTTGAGTTTTTTCCCAATGGGCAAAAAATATTCGTGCTATCAAATCCGAGCGACTTTTTCAGTAAATGTACTGAGGGGTCGCTTTTTTTTTATCTTTGCGCCGCGTTTTGAGTGAACAAACACTTTTGCAAGCCTATTCCTACTTTAAAAGTCAGCCAACGGATTAATAAAGATCCCTGTATTAAGAGTAGTAATGTCGTAAAATTTCGCTCACTTTCAAACTACTTCGTCAGAAATCCTATCAAAAAGCCGCTTTAAAACTTAAAACAAAATCCAACTTGTGGAATGATGAATGATAAATGATGAATGTTGCGAGGGCGCGTCAATCAATGGCGCACTGAACGACATCGTTTACTAAATCTCAACTTCTTAATTCTTAATTTCCTTCGTCAAAATCCATAGTTCGAGAGAAAAGCATGAAATATTTAAATTCAGTCCTTGAAACCGTTGGCAATACGCCGCTCATTCGGCTTCACCGCGTCGTTTCAGACGTTCCCGCGCTTATTTTGGCCAAAGTTGAAACTTACAATCCAGGTCTGAGCATCAAAGACCGCATTGCTGTTCGCATCATCGAAGAGGCTGAACGGATGGGAAAACTGCGTGCAGATAGCACGATTGTGGAATGCACGAGCGGCAATACAGGCATTGGTTTGGCCATGGTGGCGGCGGTGAAAGGCTACAAAATCATTTGTACGGTCAACGATAAACAGTCGAAAGAGAAAATTCAAATGCTCCGTTCTTGGGGTGCAGAAGTCATTGTCTGCCCGTCGAAAGTGCGGCCCGAAGACCCCCGCTCGAATTATTCTGTAGCCGAAAAAATCTCGAAAGACACGCCAAATTGCTATTGGGTTAATCAATATGAGAACCCGATGAACCCGTTTGCTCACTACGAATCAACGGGGCCAGAGATTTGGGACGCCACTGAAGGAAAGATAACACACCTCGTTGCACCGACTGGAACGGGCGGCAGTTTGTGCGGAACGGCGCGTTTTTTGAAGGAAAAGAACCCAAATATTCAAGTTTGGGGCGTTGATGCTTACGGTTCGGTGCTTCAAAAATTTCATGAAACGGGTATTTTTGACGAAAATGAAATCTATGAATATTCGATGGAAGGCGTTGGCCGCGAGTTCATTCCGCGTTCAATGAACATGGATTTGATAGATAGATTTGAAAAAGTGTCCGACCGTGATGCTGCTTTGATGGGGCGTCGGCTTGTGCGCGAGGAAGGTTTGTGGTTGGGGCATTCTTCGGGTTCGGCGGTGTGTGCCATTAAACAAATGCGTCAATTATTGACACCTACCGACGTTGTTGTCGTTATTTGCCATGACCACGGCAGCCGCTACATTGGTAAAATTTACAGCGACGATTGGATGCGCTCCAAAGGCTTTTTGGATGCGTTCTGAAATCTCGATTGCGCCTTTCAAACCCCCTCAGTATTTGGCATAAAAAAGCCGTTTTTTGCTTGACATCAAGCAGAAAACGGCTTTTTTTATGCCAAATACTGAGGGGGTATTTTTATGTGTTAAGTGATGGAAGTTGCGCCTATTTTTACGCGTAGCAATAAATTTAATTGTTTATTCTTTTAATAAAACACGATTTATACGTGAAGGATTTATTTACATTAAATATTTATGGTATCGTTTTTGAAAGAGGCATTAAAGTTATAAGTTATGAGAGATAAGTTATGATTTTTAATCACATGACTTATCTCTCATAACTTATAACTAATTAAAACTGCATCTAAAATTTTATAATCCACAACCTTCCCGTCAGCATGACAACATACTATCGTCGTTTCGCAATGCTTGGCTTATTCGCCTTGCTCTCTTTCCCGACTTTTGCCGAAGAAGTTGATTTTATCAAAGACAACGTTCGCGTGGCGATTGACCGCGCTGCTGCCGAAGGCAAGTTGGTGTTTCTTGATTTTTGGGCCGACTACTGTTCGCCTTGTCAATTGATGGAAAAATACACTTTTACAGACCCCTCAGTCATCAGCCGCATGAACGGCAGTTACGTCCCCGTCCGCATCAATATCGAGACTTTCGATGGCTACGATTTGAAGGCGCAGTACAACGTCAAGTTGTTGCCTACCATCATCGTTCTGAACTCAAAAGGCAAGCAAGTAGCGCGTTTTGAGGAGTCTATGTCGGCCACAAAATTGAATGAAATATTGGCCAAATACGATACGAAAAAAAATCGGACTAAAATCGAAAAACCCAAGGCAGAAGCTGTAAATCCGAACTTTTCGCCTGATTTTGAGACTGTCGTGAAGCCAAACGTCAACGCTAAACCGATGGTAAAACCATCCGCTTTACCACCAAAACCACTTGACAAATCCGCATCTTCTGCTGCTGCACTTACTGCTGCACCGCGCCCGACGACGAAAGATAATGCGTCAATTGTCCCTAATAATTCATCAAAACCGATGGAAAAACCTGCTTTCAAAGCACCCGTTTATGGTACAGCTGCACCGACAAATTCGACTAGAAATGCGCCGACTGTAAAGCCGACACGGGTGGCTGATGTACCAAAAGAGTACGCTACTACGACTGTGCGAAAACCCGCCGTGGTTGAAAAACCTGTTGCTGTTGCGTCGAGTGCGGCATCGCGTACAACTGCGGCGCCTACGAAATCTACTTCAACAGCCTCAACAGAGAGTTTTACGAAGGGAACTTTTACGATTCAAATTGGCAATTTTGCCAATAAAGAAAATGCGGGCCGCGTGAGTGGCGCGATGAAAGTGCAGATGGACGGTAAGCAAAAAGTGTTTTTACTATCGGGCGGCCCCGTCAATGCGACAACGCATCGGGTGATGGTCGGCGGTTTTAAAACGCATAAAGACGCCACTGAATTTAAAAAACAACAGCAACTTAACGGGTTCGTACAGAATTACGCCACGTTTATCAAGTGATTTTAGATTTTATGGCCCACTGATTTGATTGATTTATACTGATTTACGCCGATTTTGTCATTCAAAAGAAAACTAAAATCAGTGCAAATCAGTCGTATCAATCAAATCAGTGGGCCATCAAACCTTGAAATCTTCATAAAGAGCGAGAACTCCATTAATTATCAAAAAAAAGCGTCGAGAAGGTGAAAGCCTCCTTGACGTTTTTTTTGATAATTAGCTTGACAATCTTACTTAAAGAACTCTTCGAGGGTTGAAACCCTCGGAGAGTTGTAAATATTTGACAATCAAAATTCCTTGAAATTTTTAAAAATCGCCCAAAGTTTCAGGCAATTGTCCCAAAGCATCCGCTAATTGCGTTGCATTTGGTGGAATACCGTGCCATTTGTGGCTACCAACCATGAAATCAACGCCAAAACCCATCTCGGTTTTCATCAAAATCGCAATGGGTTTACCTTTGCCCGTGCGGCGTTTTGCTTTACGCAACATAGCGACAACCGCTTCCACATCGTTGCCTTTTTCAAGAATCAACACATCCCAACCAAAGGTTTTGAACTTAGCGGGCAAGTCGCCTAACGACATCACATTTGCGGTTGAGCCGTCAATTTGTTGGCCGTTCCAGTCAACGGTGACAATTAAATTGTCCAATTTTTTATGCGGCGCAAACATCAAGGCTTCCCAATTTTGGCCTTCTTGGAGTTCGCCGTCGCCCGTCAGTACCCACACGAGATTCGGGTCGTTGTTCATTTTTTTAGCAACAGCAACACCACAAGCTACCGAAATGCCTTGTCCTAGCGAACCCGACGCAATGCGGATGCCCGGCAAGCCTTCGTGCGTAGCGGGATGCCCTTGCAAACGGCTATTAAGTTTCCGAAAAGTCGCCAACTCTGGCACGGGAAAATAGCCCGAACGCGCCAAAGTGCTGTAAAAAACGGGTGAAATATGCCCATTTGATAGGAAAAACGCGTCTTCATTCGTTGCGCTCATATCGAACCGCTTTTTGCGTTTCATGACGGCGAAATAAAGTGCCGTGAAGTAATCCGTACAACCAAGCGAGCCGCCAGGATGTCCCGATTGGCAATTATAGACCATCCGCACGATGTCGCGGCGGATTTGGGTAGCGGTGTTTTGTAATTCTTGACCTGTCATAATTTTTTATAAATGTTTGATAATAAACTAATTGTCTCTTATTTTTCTCTAAAATACATCAAAAACACGTTAAAAAAGCTTTGATACTGAGGGGGCAAAATTAGTTTTTAATTTTTAATGACCCTTATTTTACCCACGTCCATTTTGGCTTTTTTATGAAGAGATAGCGATGGCGTCGTTTTTTACGCATTGTTTATTGAGTTTCAAACGTTTTCACTTTCTACCATATTTTTTCAGCCTTTCCCTCCTCAACCCAACGCGACCACGCCTTATTATATGTATGCACTTTTTTTGTTGGCTGATTATTTTTATCCACAACGGAATTGCCTTGATTGACCCACTCGAAAATACTGCCATACAAATTATAGACTTTTGAAAAACCTTGCTTCTGCAATTTTTCACCAATCTTTTCGCTTCGATAGCCTATGGAGCAGTACACAACAATCGGACGGTCTTTTGCAATGCTGTCCAAAGTCTTTTTTTCAAAATTATTATAACCAATAAAAACAGCATTTGGCAAATGGCTGACATCGTATTCTGACCTTTCGCGGGCATCCAGAATCAAGATGTTCGATTGCCGTTTGACATCGTTTGGGCTAATCGTTTTTACGGAAAAGCTAAGCATATTGGCGACTTTTTTATCAAAATTGGCGTTTTGACAGTGCGCTCGACTGCTCGGCACTTGTCCGTTACAGGCGACAAAAAGAAGGCTAAATGGCCAAATCAAAAAACGTTTTTTCATATTTTATAATGGATGGATTGAACTGAATTTTGAACAAACGTAATAATAAATTTATTATTTTCAAGAAATAATTTGGCGTTCTGAAATACGGTACTATCTTTGCGTCGCTTTTAGAAGTAAAGGCAAACAAAATGAGAATGGTGAAGTGGGTGAGTGGCTGAAACCACCAGTTTGCTAAACTGACGTACGGGTAACTGTACCCCGGGTTCGAATCCCGGCTTCACCGCCATTTTCATTGCACGATATAAAAATTTAGGGGCGTAGCGCAGTTGGTAGCGTACTTGGTTTGGGACCAAGGGGTCGCAGGTTCGAATCCTGTCGCCCCTACTAATTTGAAACATAAACCGTTGATAGTCAATTGATTATCAACGGTTTTCTTTTTTGTGATCCCTTCTTTGGGTCATTTTTAACGCTAAAAAAATCAGCCTGCTCGATTAAATCCGAGTAGGCTGATTTTTTTTAAAATATTTTCAAATCAAAATTTTCACTTCTTCTATTGCTTGTTCCAAATATTGCTGATGACGGTCTTCTTCATAAATTCGCCTATAAATTTTCTATGAATTGGTCAAATGTTATTGCTATTAAGTGGTTTGACAAAATTATTTAGTACAAAATACGCACTGTTTTTCGCTACGCGAAAAAGGCGTGCGGAATAAATCTATCAGGGCGAGCGTGTCTTTTTTGC
>JAYSRS010000024.1:0-6843 GCA_043720935.1 Saprospiraceae bacterium | reverse complement strand
TACGGAATTATCGGTTTTATGTCGCAAATCAATTTTTGAGTAAAAAAAGGCATTTTTGTGGCAAAAGTGGCAAAAGATTTAGGAAATTTTGCAAATTTTCTAAATCTGATACCCCCTCAGTATTTTGCGACATAAAGCCGATAATTCCGATTTTTTATGCGGTGTAACCGTTATAACGTGCTATTTTGCGGTTACACCACATGGTAAAAGTCGTTGTTGACTTGAGCATTACCGAGATTGTGCAGCTACGCAGCATTTAGAATATAACGTATCAACGCTCGACTCTAAAGGAGTTAGAAAAATTGCCTTGTCGTCATTCCTATTCGTGTTTAATCCTTTCGGAATTATAAAGCGCGCTTCTATTAATTTCGCGTTTCTAACATATAAGCCTGTAGATGACGAATCGTCATCTACAGGCTTATATGTTAGAAACCGACGGCAACATTCCGACGGTACGCACCGTTTCGATTTTGCAGCAGCGACTATAAATCCATCAAAAGCCCTTTCAAATGCCCTTCATCGAAGTATGTTTTAAGCACTTTTTGCGATTTTGAAATAAGCGCATCAAGTGGCACTTGCGTTTGGCCCAAAATTTTGTAGGCTTCGGCATAAGCGGCGGCGTCATCCAGTGAAGCTGTATTTTGCAGGGCTTCTTTGAGCAATTCAACCCCCAAACCATTGTCTTTTAAGTCCCCCAATTCCGCAATGAGCCAACTCATAGTTAGAAAATGATTTTTACTCAATAAAATCGGGTCTTCGATGCTTAAAGTTGTTGGAATGACGTTGAAAGGCGATTTTTTGACAACATCGGTCATATATTTTTCCATTTGAGCGGTCGGTTTAGCACCTGTTTCGGCAAACTGAAAAATACCCGCCAAGGCTTGCGGATAAATACTCAACCATCTTACACGGCGGCGAATTTCATGCACTTCTTCGATGTGTCCAAAAACAAAATTGGTTTCATAAGCCACTTCAATGGTTTTTTCAATGCCTTTTGCATAGAATTTGGTGATTTTTCCCAACTCTTTGGCATCTTTTCGAAAGTCAACGGCTTCGAGTTCTTGCTTAATTTCAGCTAGTTTTTTACCATTCAACCAACCTACGTTTGCCAACAAATCGTTCAAAGCGGTCGCTTTTTCGGTTGCTTTTTCGGCCAAATATTGCTTAACTGCCTTTGGAACCACGTTTTTTGACTCAAAGCCTTTGAGTGCCGCCGAGTAATAATCCAATGCCCCAACCGCATCCTCAACTGCCTTGTAATCCTCTTTCATTTTGAGAAAACAAGGCGCATCTTCGTGTACCTTTTCGCACAGGCGCGATGTGGCTTCAAGCATAAAAAACGGCGTGCGTAAGTTATTGGCATACAACCAAATAGCAGAATTTTTCTGTTTTTTTGCCTCCAAAAACAAGGCTTCAAGTTTTTGATGGTGCAGGTCATACACCCGTTTGAGTAATTTCATTTTAACGATGTTTTTAAAAATATTTATAAAAAGATACCCCTCAGTAAACGTTGATTTTCAACGTTTACTGAGGGGCCTAAAATTTTTATTAACAATAATTTTTCATAACGTTTTCTGACTGATAAAAAGGGGACAAGCCTTGCGGCATTTTCCAATAGACTTTGATTGTCAAAAGTTTAAAACATATCAAAAAAAAATCAGTATGAATCAGTCGCATCTGCCTAATCAGTGGCCCATTGACGCCAAAGCATTGAAAAAATTGGTTTTTCCTTCGGGAAAATGGCTAAAATACAAGTCAGGTTCAATCAATTCCAATTCCATCAACAAGAGTTTTCCGTCTTTCAAAACGCCGTCAACGCGGGCATAAAGCAGGTTTTCACTAGAAGTTGCGCCGAAAGTTTTGACAATACGCGCTGCCGTTTCTAAAACCGATGCGGCAGGTTGATACATCTCGTACTGTCCCCCAAATTGCGATTGTACACGAAAATCAGCGGTTTTCGGTTTTTTCAAAACACTGTGAGAAAACTGACCATTGAAAAAGAGAATCGAAATCTCACCCATCGTTTGGATTTCAGGCATAAACGGCTGCACCAAAAGGTCGCTTTCGACGGCAATAGTAGCATATTCTGCCTCAATTCTAGGCATTTCTTCAACAGAAAAAAGCGTCGTCAGGTAAGAACCCGCCGAAATCGCGGGTTTGATAACGGCTTTTGGCCAATTATTTACTTTAAGAAATGACAGATTCAACCCCGTATTTTTAGGAATAAACACCGTCGGAATGATGTCAATACCCGCATTTTGTAAATCGCGCAAATAGAATTTATGCTGATTTCGCTTAACAATACTGAGGGGGTTCAATGTCTTGATGCCTTGACGTTCTAATCCATCTAACCAAGCGGCGAATTCGTTTGGGAAGTTGTAATAATCCCATACTGACCTGAAAATCAAGTAGTTATAATTCGACCAATTTACGGAGGGATCGTTCCAGACTTCCACTTTTACGTCGTATTGCGGTGGAAATTCTTTGGCAAAAGCGCGTTCCATGTCTAAGGCAGTGGCATATCCCGTGCAGGATAAAAGAGCTATTTTCATAATGTCAAATATCAATCATTCTAGGTATCAAGAAATATGCAAATTTACAAACATTTGCGAAATCTTAAAGATTTCGTAAATGTATTAACACTTAAAAGCTCTACAATTGACCAAATACTGAGGGGTCTATTTTTTCCATGAATGGACATCCAAACAAATTTTCTTAAAAATATCTTTTCCAAAAATGTACTTTTGCGCCTTGCCAACCAAAAAGTTGGTTACTAATTAATTATTTCTCTTAACAATCACTCACAACTTATTGATTTTCAATGAAAAATACCTATTTTGACTTGGTGGACCAAACCTTTTATTTTCCTCAAGATGGCTTCACTTTGCAAGATAATAGTCTCCATTTTCATGGGATTGACCTGCACGCGCTCATAAAAAAATACGGTACGCCGTTGAAAATTACCTATCTGCCAAAAATTAGCCAACAGATACAAAAAGCGAAAAAGCATTTTAACGATGCCATTGACGACTTGAATTACAATGGCGAATATTTCTATTGTTATTGCACCAAAAGCTCTCATTTCCGTTTCGTTTTGGATGAAGTCTTGAAAAACAATGTTCAAATTGAAACATCTTCGTCGTTTGACATTGATTTGATTCACAAACTCTGGCAAGCGGGAAAAGTCGGAAAAGACAAAATTGTGGTCTGTAACGGCTTCAAAGACACAGGTTACATCCGAAAAATTGCCTTTTTGGTTAATAGCGTCGGTTTTACAAACGTCATTCCCGTATGCGACAACCGCGACGAGTTTGATTTGTTAAACGCACACATTGCTAAAACCTGCAATATCGGCATCCGCGTTGCGACCGAAGAAGAGCCTAATTTTCAGTTTTATACCTCGCGTTTAGGCATTCGCCACACACGGATTGTGAACTTTGTGAAGGATAAAATCTTGACAAATCCGAAATTTAAGCTCAAAATGCTCCACTTTTTTGTCGATACAGGCATCAAAGACAACACTTATTATTGGTCAGAATTACGAAAGGCCATTAAATTATATTGTCAACTGAAGCACATCTGCCCCGACCTCGATTCGTTGAACATCGGTGGCGGCTTGCCGATTGCCAATTCTTTAAATTTTGAGTACGATTACGCCTATATGATTAAGGAAATTGTCCGAAACATTAAAGAATATTGCGATGACGACGATGTGCCTTGCCCCGATATTTACACCGAATTTGGTAAATATACGGTCGGTGAAAGTGGCGCGACAATCCTTGGGGTGATTGGTCAAAAACAACAAAATGATTCGGAGTTGTGGTACATGGTGGACAATTCGTTGATTACGACGATTCCCGACGCATGGGCCATAAATGAACGGTATATTATGTTGCCAATCAATCATTGGAACAAAGAATACACCCGTGTCAACATCGGCGGTTTGAGTTGTGACAATGCCGATTATTACAACTCGGAGGCGCATTTAAACATGGTTTATTTGCCAAAATTCTCAAAATCGGAAGACCCTTTGTGCGTCGGTTTTTTCAACACAGGTGCTTACCAAGATGCGTTGAGCGGCTACGGCGGCGTAAAACATTGCCTCTTGCCTTCGCCAAAACGGATTTTGGTGGACAAAGACGAAAACGGCAATTACGTGGATTGGATGGAATCGGATGAGCAAGATGCGGAAGCGATGTTGCGTTTATTGGGCTATTGATTTCAGGTTTCACACAAAGTTCACGGAGGATACAGAGTTTTGTTTTTTATTTTAAGGGAATTTGAATATTACTGTACAAATTCAAAATGGCCCACAGATTGGACAGATACACAGATTTTACACTGATTTTTTAGGCATACACGATAAAAATCAGTGCAAATCAGCCTAACCCCTTCAATCTGTGGCCCATATTGTGCAAAATGTACAGTAGTATTGGAAATTTGTAAAAAATAAGCGGGTAAGTTATATTTTACAAATTTCTTAAATGAGAAAAAAGAATAAAAAACAAAAACTCTATGTCCTCCATGAACTCCGTGTGAACCCTCCTCTAATTCGGTAAAACAATTTTAAAAACGGTTCCTTTTGGCGTATTATCTGCCACTGATATAACGCCATTGTGCAATTTGACAACCTGCGCGACGATGAACAAACCCAAGCCCGTTCCCTTCGTTTTGCGCGTCATTTCAGAGCCTACGCGATAAAACTTTTCAAAAATCTTGCGTTTTTCAGCTATCGGAATGCCCGTTCCGTTGTCGGCTACTTCAAACAAAAATTTGTTCCCAACATAGTTCTGACGCACCGTCACCTCGGCTTGTTCACCCGAATATTTGGCCGCATTTTCCAACAAATTTGTAAACAACGACACCAAGCCTTGTTTATCCCCCCTCAGTATCGGCACCTCATTTTGCTCAAAATGGAACGTTGTGTGCGGAAATTTCATGCGGCATTTTTCCACCAATTCTTCAATCATCGTGGCCACGTTTATCTCCTCGATGCTCGATTCGTAAGTATTTTCAAGGCGCGACGACAGCAAAAGATTGTCCACAAGCTCGTGCAAACGGTCGGCTTCAACGACGGCGGCGTTCAAAAACTTGGTTTGTTGCGCTTCATCGAGCTTTCGTTTTTGAAAAGTTTGGAGAATCAATCGAATCGAAGCAATCGGCGACTTTAACTCATGTGTTACCGACAGAAGGAAATTGCGGCGTTGATTGTTCAGCGCAACTTCTTTTTGCAAGCTCTGTTGAATCATCCAAAAACCCCACAGTAAACCAATGAAAAGTACACTACCTTCGCCCCAAACCATATTGACTTGGCGGTTGTATTTGGCCAATAAAAGCTGATATTCGACTGATTTTTCAAAATCATCTGCGTTTGTGTATTTATTTTTGACCTGCATATCCAAGCGCAACAGCTCAATATTGGCTTGCTTGGCCTCTTCGTTTTTACGCAGCAAAAGCAACGACCACCAGCCAAAAGCCAGTAAAATATAGGCGGTTGTGGCCAAAGCGATGATGCGAAGGCGGTTTCTATTTTTCATAAATTAACGTGATTTTTGAGTTAAAAGGACTAAAATCCTAGACAAAGATGCGTGATTTTCAGCAGTAAAAAAACAGTTGACAGACTTATGACAGATAGCTATTTTCGTTCTAAATTAAAACATAGACTTTTGATGCAAAACCAAGTGTAAAAACGTTTCGTACATCTAAAAATGCCGTTAGGCTATCCCGATTCTATCATTCTATTAACGAACAAAACTTAAAATCTTATTTGAAATCATGGGCAATGCCGTTTCTCAACCTATCAGTAACTGATGTTACGCAATGAACCACTAATTTGAGGGATACGACTGATTTACACTGATTTTTTTCTATGAGCGTTTCCGTTAAAAAAGAAATCCTTTTAAATCAGTCGTATCCCTCTAATCAGTGTGCCATTTTAGCCACTTGCGTAACATCAGTCAGTAATTGACCTATTGCACCTTGAAATCTGAAATCTGAAATTTGAAATCTGAAATCTGAAATCTGAAATTATGAACACCATAAGCATCATTATCCCGACGCTCAACGAAGCCCAAACAATCGGGCAACTTTTAGAGTATTTACAACAAAACGCCACCCATTCCGTCCTTGAAATCCTTGTTGTGGATGCTCAAAGTGCCGACAATACTGAGGGGGTCGCTCGTGAGCATGGTGCGACGGTTGTGCAGTCGCCTAGGCGCAGTCGAGCCGCGCAAATGAACGCTGGAGCAGCCGTGGCAAAAGGCGATGTATTATATTTTATCCATGCTGATTGCTTTCCACCAACGACTTACGTAACAGACATTCATCAAGCGATTGCCGAAGGTTATGCCATGGGTTGTTACCGCTATCGCTTTGATTCTGACCAATTTTTATTGAAAATCAACGCATTTTTTACGCGTTTTGAACCACTTATTTGTCGCGGTGGCGACGAAACACTGTTCGTAAAACGTTCCCTTTTTGAAGCATTGAAAGGCTTTGATGAGCATTTTTGTATTATGGAAGAATATGATTTTATAGGTCGCGCAAGAGTGCAACATAAGTTTAAAATCATGCCCAAATACGCCCTCGTGAGTGCTAGAAAATACGAAACAAACAGTTGGTGGCGCGTTCAAAGAGCCAATGCCAAGGTCTTTTCGATGTTCAAAAAAGGCGCACCGCCCGAAAAAATGGCCGCAACGTATCGGCAAATGCTGGATTACAGATAATGAGTTTTGAGTTTTGAGTGGGTGTGATTTCAATTTAATGTAGTCTTATTTTACAACTAATATCAACCAAAATGGGTCGTCATTGCGAGGCACGAAGCAATCTTTTTGTTTCAGCAGA
>JAYSRS010000023.1:0-2442 GCA_043720935.1 Saprospiraceae bacterium | reverse complement strand
ATCATCGGTTATTTATCGCAAAATAAAAACATAGCGGTAAATTCATTGATAATCAATTAGTTACAACTTGACGCGGGTTTAAAACCCGCGTCAAGTTTACGTTGCGATAAATAACCGATGATTCCGATTAATTATACCATCAGACGGACGCCTGAAAATCCGCTTGGAAAAACCGATACCATAGAAGTACGCTCGGCAAAAGCAGCAAATAGAGACGGCAATTACGCCCGTGGCTATCACATCGGCGCAAACGTGGATTATTCTTTCGGCGACGGTTGGAAAATTGCCAACAAATTCCGTTACCAATCCTACAATCATGGTACTAAATTCAACCTCGGTGTATCGCCTTATTACACCGATGCAAACGCTTCAAACGTCCGTGTTTTGATTGATGGCGACGGTGTTGACGCAGATTTGATGGACGAGTTCCGCCTTGAAAAAGACTTAAAAATGGGTGGAACGAAGCACCATATTTCGGCGGGTATTTACCATTCGACAGGCAATTACAAGGCCGACACATGGTCTTTGACAGGTTGGACACCTGCCGACCGCAATTTGATTGGTTTTAAGGGTTTTGCACCGCCAAGTTTCCGCGCGTCTTCGGCGGGTGGCCCATCACGCAATGATAAATATACAGTCAACACAAATGCCGTTTTCATTGGTGGTGAAATGGCGATTGGCTCGAAATTGAAAATAACAGTCGGTTTTCGTTATGGTGCCATTAATATGAATATGTACGGTTTTTACCGCGATACCATCAAAAATGGCCAATATGTTACGATGAATCGCAAGGAAAACTATGCAGATTGGACGGCTTCAATCGGTGGCAATTATCTGATTGACCAACGGACAGCCATTTATGGCAACTTCACACGAGCCTATCGGATGCCCGATTATGGCGCGTTCACGCCTTTGAGAAAAGCCCAAGTTGACCCCACAAACGCGGGTTATACGAAGTCTATTTCAAACAATGAGATTGTTTACAACTCTGAATTGGGTTTCCGCAGTGGTTTTGGTGACTTCAATTTTGACGTTTCGGCGTTTTATACCTTCATTGACAACCGCCTCGCAACGGTGTACGAAGGCGCGGTTGCCGTTCTAAGACCTTTGGGTAACAACGACATTCGGGGGGCTGAGATCGCTTTAAGTTATGCACCACAAGCGGTCAAGGGTTTGAATTTATCTACTTTCTTGACGGTTCAAAATGCTATCTTTCAATCATTTTTGATTCCCGTTAGAACCATTCAGTCGGCTAATCCTGACTCCATTTTTGGTCTAACTTTGGTCAACCAACAAACAGATGGAACTAAAAAACCCGTTTATGCCATTGATTTGAAGGAGAAACAATTGCCGCGTGTGCCATCTCAAATATTTAACGCTTCGGCTTCTTACGATAGCAAATATTGGGGTTTTGATGCAAGTGTTAATGCCAATATGAACATTTACAACGATGCGACGAACTTGTACAAAGCCAATAATATTACGTGGATAAATATGGGTTTGTATGGTCGTTATCCGTTGCCGAAAGGACAGTCTATGCGTTTGAGCATCAGCGTCAAAAATCTATTAAATACAGATTATGCTGAACGCAATGTGTATGGTACAAGCGATGATAGTGCTTTGAATCAACGGCAACTTGTCGCCCGTGGCCTTGATGCGTCGAAAGTTTATTACAACGGTATTCCTGTTATGCCGCGTCGTTTTTTAGTAACTTTGGATTATAAGTTTTAAAGAAAAAACGTATAAATGAAAGGAAAAGCCGTTTTTCACCATCGTGACAACGGCTTTTTTTATGTCTAATCTTACTAAAATCACCCGTTCGATAGCGTTTTTTCTACATTTGCACCCCCTCAGTATTTTAAGCGTTTTTAACACTTATTTCATCTTTTTAATCAAAGTACAAACGAAAATGGCATTTTTAAAATTGGGTTTGACCTTTCTTTTTGGCGCATTTATAGTTTATGCGGGCATCAATCACTTCTTAAAACCAGCGATGTATTTCCCTTTTTTCGCCGATTTTCTGCCGAAAGAGGCCTTAAATTATGCTTCGGGCATCGCTGAAATCATCGTAGGGGTATTGGTTTTCGTCCCTAAATACCGTTATTATGGCACTTTGGGCATCCTCGTGCTGATGATTGCCTTTTTGCCCTTGCACGTAGCCGATGTTTTCAAAGAGCATCCCGCCGTTGGAACGCATCAAATTGCGTTGATTCGGTTGCCGTTTCAGTTTCTTTTTATTGCGTGGGCGTGGTTTATTCACGACCGAAACGCAGCTTCTAAATCGTAAATAGCAGCCTGACGTTCGGGAAACTTTTTAGAGCCGAGCGTTAATAAGTTATATTTGTAGGTCTGATTGCGGCGTAGCTGCAAAATCTCGGTAATACTTACTTCAGACTAGCTTTTACCGTGCGGTGTAACCGCTAAACGTGCTGTTTTGCGGTT
>JAYSRS010000022.1:0-2442 GCA_043720935.1 Saprospiraceae bacterium | reverse complement strand
GCCGCCCCTGCCCCTGTAGGATTTATTCAAAGGGCGTCTTTTGAGCGTAGCGAAAAACAGTTAGTGGCCTGTCAAAAATAAAACCTTAATTTCTCACCATTGACGTTGGCATTTGCCAATCGAAAAGGCCGCTAATTGTCGGTGTTTGCGCGTTTGATGTGTAACTTCTCACATTTTTATAGACATAATCAAACACTTCACGCATCGTAACAATGCGATTTCCGTCCACGTCGGCCTCGCCTTTCAAGCCACGAATCAAATAATGACTGAAAATGCCCGACCGCAAGCCTTGGTCTTCAAGCGAATACTCTTGGCTTTTTGACGACATAAACAAGGCAGTACCGCCTTTTGTATCATCAAAAGCCCGATAAAACGACTTGATTTGTTCCATCGCAAAGGGTTGTTTCATGGCCAACATCGAGCCGCTAAAACAGGCATCAGCCACCACAATTTTATGCTTTGCGCGGCTCTGTTCAAAAATTTGGCGCACTTCGGAATGCAAAAGACGGTTGTTGATGCCGTCATAATCTTGTGGTAAAAAAGCACCATCCAAGCCATGACCCGAAAAATAGAACTCAATCACGTCGTTGTCGTCCGCTTTTAGCAACACTTGACGCAAAGTTTGAAGAATATTAGCGCGTGTGGCATCTTCATCCACCAAAATTTTTACTTGTTTATCGGGCAATGCACCGCCTTCGGGGCTTTTCAAAAACGCGTAATATTGGTACGCGTCGTCGTCAGAATACTTCAAAACGGGCATCGAACTGTAACGACCTACGCCTACAACGACCGCCCAAATCTTCACTTCAGGGTCTTTGTCAATGTCAACTGCTGCACTTGGAATTTTAGAATTTGACGGAATATCACCTACGGGACGCCCGTATTCCCACATAGCGGACACGATTCGACCGTTTGCGTGGAACATCGTGCCTTCGCCTTGCGGTGCGTGACGCTCAAAACGACCGACATATTTATCACCATTTTTATAGTGACAAGTGCCATTTCCTTCGGGAACGCCGTCCTTGAAATCACCGACCCAACGGCTGCCGTCGCCATAACTAAAAATGCCTTTGCCGTCGCGGCAATAGCCACTGTTGCAATCGCGCGTTATGTCATTTGTTGAGGCAGTAGTATTTGCCGGCGGCGTTTGTTGCGTTTTTTGTTGGTCGGCTACCCCCTCAGTATTTGGCGTGTTAGAGCCAGTCATTTTACCATTTTCCCAGATACCTTCAATGACTGAACCATCCGCACGGATGATTTTACCGTTGCCTTGACGGAGGTTGTTGCGCCAATCACCGACGTACTTTTCGCCATTTTTGTAGTACATTTTGCCAAAACCAGCGAATTTTCCGTTTGTAAACGTGCCTTCGTAGCGGTCGCCCGAGGCAAATGTGTAGATGCCTTCGCCATGCGGTTGGTCATTTTCCCACTTGCCGACGTACTTGTTGCCGCTTGAAAAACTCATCGAGCCTTTGCCGTCGAACCGATTTTTGCGGAAACCGCCCGTATAGACATTACCCGTCAAAAAATAGTAAACACCAACGCCTTCCCGATTGCCGTCGCGCCAATCGCCGTTGTATTTATTGCCATTCGCAAACACGACCGCGCCCGAACCGTGCATGACGCCCCGTTTGAATTCGCCCTTGTATTTGTTACCGTTTTCAAATTGGTACAGACCGCTTCCGTTTTGGCAATCGCCTTCAAGGCATTGGGCAGCGGCGGAAAAATGGAGTAGGCAGCCAAAGGCCGCAATCAAAAGTGTGCGCGTCATCTTAAATCTCGGTTTAAAAAATTTTAGAAAAGTGAAGTCCCAAAGTAATGATGTCGTATGAATGATAAATAAGGGGTCTGCTAGGCGAATGCTTAAATGACCCCTCAGTATTATTCGTAGAAAATTGATTTGTAATGACTCATGAAATTCATCATTAGTCATTCATTATTGATATGTGTCGAATTTATGCCGATAGTACTCTTGTTTTGTTTGAAAAAAAATGACGTACAAAAAAAGCCGTGTAATTTGAAGAGAGAAAACGCGGTGTTGATAGAGTGTAAAAACTCCGAAGATGGGGAAATTATTGCGCCTACAAGTATGAAAAAAATGTTAAAATTGGAAAAAAATACATCTTCAACTCCATACATACTTGCAACATATCGTAGTCGTTGCTGTACATTACTTCGTCAGCGTCGCTTTGCGCGAGGTCAACGATGCCACTTTTGGTGAGCGTTTTGTCGATTTTTCTCAAGGGTTTTATCGTTCCCATTGATGCTTTTTTTGATGATGAATGAGGAGCAAACGTAAAAAAAAATCAAGACAGACACCACAAAACTTTACATTTGTGCGTTTCTAAGGAACGTTAAGTAAATAAAAGCGTATTTTACTGGCTCTTTCTCGCTGCGCTCGAAAATCGCCATCTGAAGGATTTTTTAGGAGGCAGCTTGTTT
>JAYSRS010000021.1:0-6852 GCA_043720935.1 Saprospiraceae bacterium | reverse complement strand
AAGAAAATCTATCAAAAAAAGGATATAAATCATTTAGAAATGTATTCAAAAAAAAGGGGGAACATTCAAAAAGGCGGCTTAACAAGCCAGTTTGAAACTGGCGTCAAGTTTGCGTTGCGATAAATAACCGATCATTCCGATTTTTAATTCAAAAATACTGAGGGGTCTAAAACATCTATCGAATAATGAGTGTTTATTCATTATTCGATATTTTTTTGTAAAAAATGGTATCACGGACTTCAGTCCGTGAATTTTTAAATATTCACGGACTGAAGTCCGTGATACAAACATAAAAAGACATGGCAGAAGCTAATAAAACGGAAAAAACGGCGAACACTATCCTCATCGAAGCAGGCACGCAAATCGCTAAATTCTCTTTCAATACGACTAAAAACATCTTTTCGCTCTACCAAAAAGCGGGAAAATTGGCGTTTAAAGAAAGTAAAAAACTGTTGAGCGAAACGGTCAGATTGGCCCTCGATAATCAGAAAAACGTGGTAAAAACCTCTAATAAAGCCTTCAAAGAGACCGTCGAAGTGATTCGGGAGAAGCGGAATGTAGAGAAAAATGAGGCCATTAAAAACCGTCAAACTGCTGATGCAGAGCCGACAATTGACGATGTTTTGACGGCCTAAAGCGGGTTGTTTCACGCAGAGTTCACAGAGAACACAGCATTTTTATAAAATATTATTTTAATTGGTAAAATAATTCAAAACAATGCTTTATCTCAAAAACTCTGCGTCCTCTGTGAACTCTGTGCGAAACAAAATCTCAAGCGTGAAATTTGAAATCTGAAATCTGAAATTAAAGCAATGCGTATTATACTTTTTACGGGAAAAGGGGGCGTCGGAAAGACGACTTCGGCGGCAGCAACAGCGATAAAAGCGGCGAGTGAAGGCATCAAAACCCTTGTCATTTCGACCGACCCTGCACATAGTTTGTCGGACGCGTTGAACGTGACGTTGCAGCCCGAACCGATGGAAATAATGCCTAATCTGTTTGCCCAAGAATTTGATGTGTATTACTCGATGGAAAAACATTGGGGCAGTATGCGAAATTTGATGCAAACGATTTTTCGTTGGAAAGGCGTTAAAAATGTGGTTGCTGAAGAATTATCCGTCTTGCCAGGCATGGAAGAAGCGTCGGCTTTTTTGTGGTTAGAAAAATATTATACCGAAAACAATTACGATTTAATTGTCATAGACAGTGCGCCGACAGGCGAAACATTGACGCTTTTGTCGTTGCCGCAAGTCGCTAAATCGTGGATGACAAAGGCGTTTTCGGCGCAAAATATAGCTGTAAAAACGGTGACAAAAGGCGTTCGTTTGTTTACGGGTGTGCCTTTGGACAAAGGTTTGGAAGAATTGGACGAGATGTTTAACAAGTTGGAACGGATTCAGAAAGTGTTTCTCGACCCCGAAATTTGCTCAATTCGCATCGTCACGAACCCCGAACGAATGGTGATTAAAGAGGCGCAACGGGCTTATACCTATTTACAATTATATGGGTATAATGTTGACGCCGTGATAGTTAACCGTATTTTGCCTGAAAATGCGGGTGGCGGAACATTCGATTACTATTTGAAATCGCAAGCCAAATATTTGCAAGAAATTGAGGAAAGTTTTAGCCCGATTCCTGTTTTAAGGGTCGAACATCAAGGACAAGAAGTATTTGGTACAGCGTTGCTGACAAAAATTGGCGATTCGATTTATAAAGACGTGAACCCCGCCGATGTTTTGCATTTGGACAAGCCGTTTGAATTTATCGAAAACAAAGACGGCTATTTTGTTAAAATCAAAGTACCTTTTGTGAAAGAAGAAGATTTTGAATTGAAAAAATTTGGTGATGAATTGGTCATTGACCTAGGCAATCGCCGAAAATCCATCATTTTACCACGTTTTGCTAGTTTTTTGAAGCTAAAAGAACACCGTTTTCAAGCACCGTGGTTGGTGGTATCGTTGGTGAAATAGGGGCAACATGGCACGCTGATTGGACGGATACGACTGATTTACGCTGATTTTTTCCTCGTGAATGACAAAACAATCAGTGCAAATCAGTCGTATCCGTCTAATCAGTGTGCCATTCATATTAAAATATATAAAATTATGTCAAACATCAAAAAACCATCCCTTTTTTTACAACTCACCGAAGGCATCCGCTATGTAAAAATCTTGTTTTTCACCTATAATTACACTTACAAAACGAAAGGTGACAAGCACCCCGTTTTGGTTGTCCCGGGGCTGATGTGTACCGATTTTTCGACGACTTTGCTACGAAAATTCATCAATAAGCTCGGTTATACGGCTTATGGTTGGGAATTAGGTCGGAATTTAGGCGATTTGAAAGACTTAAATGACATCCGAAAATTGCAAAATCGGGTCACTGAAATTCGTCAAAATCATAGCGGAAAAATCACCCTCGTAGGCTGGAGCATGGGCGGCATTTACACCCGTGAATTGGCCAAAATGAATCCCGAATTGTTCCATCAAGTCATCACAATCGGTGCGCCTTTTGCCGATGCTTACGCCCCTAACAACGTGGAATGGTTCTATAAACTCATTAAAAATCCTGCCGATGTGAGTCCCGTTTGGCGCGAATAAATGCCGATTCCTGCGCCAATTATGACGACGGCGATGTATTCAAAACAGGATGGTTTAGTGCCGTGGGAAGCGTGTCAAGAAATCATGCAAGACGATTTGCACCAAAATATTGAGGTATCGGGCAGTCATTGGGGCTTGGTGACAAATGCCGAAGTTTTTGCTATTGTTGCACAACAAATACCGTATTCGGAGAAAAAATAATTGAGAAGTACCCCCTCAGTAAAAAAGCAAAAAGGACTTGAAAACGCGTGTTTGGAACGTTGAAAAAATAAAAGCGCATTTTACGCACTGTTTTTCGCTGCGCGAAAAACAGTGCGTATGAAAATACGCTTTTATTTATTTAACGTTCCTTTTCAAGTCCTTTTTGTTATATTTTCAAATAAAATTTAAGAATCGTATGCCAAGTATCTCTTGCAAATTTGTATATTTTTTTTTGTCAACATAAAAACAACCGTTTTCTAACCTTAAAAATTGCCATTCTACGCCGTCCGTTGCACAGCCGTAAATTACTGGAATGTCTTTTCCTTCGGCATCATTATACAATTTTGCCCCATACATTTGAGCCGCACATTGCCCGACACCGTACTCCATGTCTTCATCTTTCGCCTCCGTTAGTGAAATAATTGGCGCATCAATAAACGGTTTTGGCGGATGCAAAGCGAAGAAAAAATCACACGCACCCGACAAATCATCTTCGGGTCTGATGTCTATATTTTCGCCCGAAAAAAGCGTAATCTTATCGGCGTAGGATTTGACAATTTCTAACAAAATTGGTGAAACAATGCGTTCAGACTTCGTTTTTTCATTGGTCAGAGGCATCATCTCGGCCATTTCCAAGGACTCAACAAGCCAATTACTCGGCTCAACAAGCTGAATATTCTCAAATAGCCGCGACATCGTAACGTCGAGATTGAATTTTTTGCTGACCGTTTTTATTGTCATAAAATTACTGTATTCCATATCATTATTATTTTTGCAAAAACAAAAATACGCAATTTTATGTGAATTTTAGTCAGATTAGAGACCCCTCAGTATTTTGAGGCTTTTTTAGCTTTAAATATACGCGTAAACCCACCAATTTCTGATAAAATAACATCTAACTCAAAACAGATTTTATTCATCAAAAATTCATCAAAATGAAGATTTCGTACTTGAAAATGACCTTTTTATGCCTCATTTTAGGCTTCATCAATCAAAAAGCCGTCGGCCAAATAGGGC
Organism: Saprospiraceae bacterium; assembly: GCA_043720935.1. Classification (GTDB taxonomy): domain Bacteria; phylum Bacteroidota; class Bacteroidia; order Chitinophagales; family Saprospiraceae; genus JAAFJT01. The sequence goes on along the minus strand of JAYSRS010000021.1, from coordinate 3,034 downwards.
TTAGACAGCGAAATGACACGTTGATTATCATTGAAAAACCCGCCGAATTTCTGGGCGGAAGGAGCGCGATGTATGAATTTATTAGCAAAAATCTCAAATTTCCTATGTCCGTTGTAACCGTCGAAGGGACGATTTATCTAGGTTTTTGCATTGAAGCAGATGGTCGTTTGACGGATATTGAAGTGCGAAAAGGGCTTAGAAAAGATTATGACGACGAGGCAATACGCGTCGTTTCCATCATGCCGAAATGGACACCTGCGGTTGAATTTGGCACTAAAAAAAATGTCAAAAGTTTCTACACAATACCCATTAAATTTAGATTGGAATAGAAAGCACCCCCTCAGTAAAAAACGGAAAAAGCCTTGAAAACGCACGTTTTTAAGGCTTTTTGCTTGTAAAAAAGGCTTAGAGTTCCGTCAATGGCCCATAAGTTTCGGGGCGGCGGTCACGATAAAACTGCCAAATTGAGCGGACTTCATCAATCATATCAAGGTCAAATTCAGAGACCAACAACTCGTCTTTGTCTTCCGAGGCTTGGGCAAAAATCTGTCCGCGTGGGTCAACGAAGTAAGACGAGCCGTAAAACTTGCCAATATTCCACGGTTTTTCATGCCCGACGCGGTTGATGCAGCCCATGAAATACCCGTTTGCGGCGGCGTGTGCGGGTTGTTCGAGTTTCCACAAATATTGCGATAAACCTGTAACTGTTGCCGACGGATTATAGACGATTTCAGCCCCATTCAAGCCCAAAATCCTAGCACCATCGGGAAAATGACGGTCATAACAGATGTAAACGCCAATTTTTGCATACGCCGTTTGGAAAGTCGGATAGCCTAAATTCCCGGGTTTGAAGAAGAATTTTTCGTAAAAACCAGACGTTTGCGGGATGTGATTTTTACGGTATTTCCCTAAAATCGTCCCGTCCGCGTCAATCACGGCGGCGGTGTTGTAATAAACGCCCGATTGCACTTTTTCGTAGGTCGGAACGATAATCACCATATTGTATTTTTTGGCATATTCTACCATCAAATCAGTCGTTGGCCCAGGCATCGGTTCGGCAGAAGCGTACCATTTTGGGTCTTGGCCTGGGCAAAAATACGGCGTATTAAAAATCTCTTGAAGGCAGAGAATTTGAACGCCTTGTTGGCCCGCTTTGTCGATGTAAGGCAAATGTTTTTCGAGCATGGCGGTCTTGATTTGCTCAATTGTGCCTTCGCCTTCGGTCATGGGCAAACTCATTTGGATAAGCCCCGATTTTACTATTCTTGGCATGATACATTAGGTTTTAATTGTTAAAAAATAATTTTAATTAATAAGTAAAAATTGTTTTGATGATTTTAATTAGACGTTATTTCAAATTAGATAGCGTTATTTTATTTTTAATTTAGCATCAATAAAATGTAAAGTAATTTTATTGTTTGATTATAAATATTAAATTTTTAATTGAACATAAAAATATAAAAAATACTAAGTAGTTTTTTATTAATTACTATCTCTGCATTTATTTTTTTGGAATCATTGGTTAATTATCACGTTGCGGCGTAGCTGCAAAATCTTGGTAATATTGCCCCAAAGCCGAACTTTTCTATGCGGTGTAACCGCAAAACAGCACGTTTAGCGGTTACACCGCATCGTAAAAACCATTTTGAGTTGAGTATTACCAAAATTTTGCAGCTACGCCGCAATGCAGTAGTTAACTGATTAATCGGATTAATTTTAATGCTTAATTTTTAATTCAATTAACGCTTTTTCTTCTGGCGTATTAACATTCATTAAAGCCTCAATATTTGGCGCATTTAATAATTCAATGTCCGAATTAATCAATACTTTTCTTGGACAACTGATACCTTGTGCTAAAAATGACAGCAAAATAGGATAAGCGCGTGGTTCCCAAATCGTGATTAAAGGCTCGGGGAAACTGTCCTCAGATTGCGGACTTTTGAAGGCTGTCGCAACCGCCGACAAGTTTCGATTTTTTATTAGAAATGCCAAAGTTTCGGCGTCTAAAAGTGGTAAATCACACGCCACAACCAACCAAGCAGCGTTCGGGTCGTGCCTAAACGCTGATAAAATTGCGCCAAAAGGGCCTAATTCCAAGAACGTATCGGCAATAATCGGCACATCTTCGGCGGCCAAGTTCCTCATAAAATCAACGGCTTGTTCGGCTCGGCAACTTACGTGCGGCGGCGTGTTGCACCCCCTCAGTATATCTACCAAAAATTGACTTTGTGGTTTGCCGTGATAGTTCAAAGCGGCTTTGTCAATGCCCATGCGTTGGCTTTTTCCTCCAACTAAAATGAGTGATTTTAGCGGCGGTGCATAAATTTTTGATGCTAAAAAATTAGTAATTTTATCTATTTCATGGATGTTAAAAATCGGAACATCTGACCATTTATCGGCGTTGTTTTCAAGATTTAGGAAATTTTGTAAATTTCCTAAATCTGAAGGAGACCCCTCAGTATTTACGGTCAAAAACAAGTCAATTTGCGTCAATCGGTCGATTTTTCGGCTCAAACTTTCCATTTTCTTAGGGTCAAGCACGACAATTTGCCGATTTGCCGTAAAATGATTGCCATTAACTAAGACAATATCGACGTTATTAAAAAGTGGTCGAAACTGAAAAGGTGTCCCATTTTTTTGTTCAAAATCAAGGTGATGAAAACCAATTTTATCTGTATATTCCGCAGAAAAAGGGGCGAGATTTGCGCCATCGTCCCCCGCTTTGTGGTCTGCATCTACGTAACCGACTTTATACTGAGGGGTCAACTCCTCCCCTATTTTTTTTGCTAAATCTTGAATATTTCCGCACGGCGTTCCTATAATCGCCCACTCTGAACGGCCAAAATTGCCGACGTTTGGACGCGTCAATTTGGCGTGTTTTTGATGCTTTTCTTTCATTTTTTCCTTAATTTTATGAATAAAAAAGAGGCAAACCTAGCGATAGGATAGCCTCTTTTTAGGTGATATTAGTAACGCGAAATAAATAAAAGCGTATTTTCATACGCACTGTTTTTCGCTGCGCGAAAAAGGCGTG